>NZ_JAUQTZ010000238.1:0-4641 GCF_059803845.1 Rhizobium sp. UFLA01-1127
CCCATGATGCCTCTGGCCTTCGTGGCGCGGTCTCGCTGGCCGGCGACCGCGATCTTTTTTCGACCGACGAGATCAAGGACCTTTTCTATATCGCAATCCACGTTTTCGATCGGCTTGCGGAAATCCGCAGCCTCGATGTACGGATCGTCGATGCCCTCACCGACAGGGAAATCGACTGCCTGAACTGGACGGCGGCCGGAAAGACCAGCGCGGAAATCGCCGAGATACTTGCGCTCTCGGAACATACGGTCAATCACTACCTGAACAGAGCTACCAAGAAGCTCGACACGGTCAACCGTACGCAGGCCGTTGCCAAGGCCTTGCGTGTGGGCCTGATCAAGTAAAGCTCCATCCCGGCCGCATCTTCGTTTGCCTTCGGCTTCGGCACGATGTCGTGCATGTCGATGACCGAGATTCGGGCAACTTCATGAGTGATTTTTGTGCGTTGCGAATAAAATAGGATGAGCGTTTGCTGTCCCCGGTTTGCCCATTTAACCTCTCGAGTCATCGGCGACTTGAAATCAAACGATTTTTTCAAATTTTTCTAAACTGGCACGCTTCCTGCTTGTTAAATGGCAGAGGTCCAGAGGGGACTTTGATAACAGCGCCGATGAACGTGCGCGGATCAGATGACCGTCGCCGATGCCTTCGCCATAGCTTCTCCAGGCGAAGGCGTTGGCGGCGGTTGTTGCTTATTTGACACGCCCAGCAAGATCGAAGGCGCGGGTGAGGCGATTTTCATGTCCCTGCCCTATTCCTTTCGGACCGTTGCTCTATGTCGGCCGGCGAAACGTCTTCCCCTGATTGGGAGCGTGTTGCGGCTGGTGGGGTCATAGATGGACCCGGCGGACCTGCCGGCCGCAACGAAGGCGTTTTTTATCGGCACATCCCGATTTCGTTTGGCGAAGTCCTGCCGCTCCACTATCTAAACCGGAAAGATTTCGAGAAGCCTGCGGCATGGGCCGGGCTTTACGCGAGATAGTGCAGCGAGGATGGAATGGCAGGCATCACCAAAGAGCAGGTGCTGGAAACGTTGAAGACGGTTCGCGGCCCGGACCTGGAGCACAACATCGTCGAGCTCGGCATGGTGTCGGATGTTTTCATCTCCGATGGCAAGGTCTTTTTTTCCATCACTGTTCCCGCCGAGCGCGCAAAGGATCTGGAGCCGCTGCGCCTTGCGGCCGAGCGGGTCATCAAGGAATTGCCTGGTGTCAAGGGCGCTCTGGTCGCCCTGACGGCCGACAAGAAGGCTGGTGCCCCTGCGGCCCGGCCGGCGCCCGCGCCGGCTGCTCCGCGCGGCCATTCCCATCCGCACGCCCCGCAGCAGCCGCCCCGCAGCGCCAAGATCGGCGTTCCCGGCGTCAAGGCCATCATCGCCGTCGCCTCGGGCAAGGGGGGCGTCGGCAAATCGACGACGGCGGTCAATCTGGCGCTGGGCCTGCTTGCCAACGGCCTACGCGTCGGCATTCTGGATGCCGATATCTACGGCCCCTCGATGCCGCGCCTCCTGAAGATTTCCGGCCGACCGACCCAGATCGACGGCCGCATCATCAATCCCATGGAGAATTACGGCCTCAAGGTCATGTCGATGGGTTTTCTCGTCGAGGAGGAGACCGCGATGATCTGGCGCGGGCCGATGGTGCAGTCCGCCCTGCTGCAGATGCTGCGCGAGGTCGCCTGGGGCGAGCTTGACGTGCTTGTCGTGGACATGCCGCCCGGCACGGGCGACGTGCAGCTCACCATGGCGCAGCAGGTGCCGCTTGCCGGCGCCGTCATTGTTTCAACGCCGCAGGATCTGGCGCTGATTGATGCGCGCAAGGGCCTGAACATGTTCCGCAAGGTCGAGGTGCCCGTTCTCGGTATCGTCGAGAATATGAGCTATTTCATCGCCCCGGATACGGGCGCACGCTATGACATCTTCGGCCATGGCGGCGCGCGCAAGGAAGCCGAGCGCATCGGCGTGCCTTTCCTCGGCGAGGTACCGCTGACCATGGGCATTCGCGAAACATCGGATGCCGGTACGCCGCTCGTCGTCGCCGAGCCGGACGGAGTGGTGGCCGGAATATATCGCGAGATCGCGGCTAATGTCTGGAAGCAAGTGATCGGCTCGCCGCAGCGAGCGGCGCCGGCGATCGTGTTCGAATAATTCATAAAGGCACGCCGGCTTTCCGTATAGTGGCGGATTGTCTTGCCGGCATCCTGTGCTATGACTTCGCTGGATTAGCCAAGCTGCGGTGAAAGCGCGCGATGAAGAGGTTGTGACTTGATTCTTTGCGAGCTTTGCTGCATATGCGCCGCCTGCGTGGAACCGGTCGGTCGTTTCCGATGACCGCTCTCCGGCGAACGGTGGTCTTATTTCGTCCGAGCAGGTGGCCTCGCCGGAACGGACGAAGGATTGGTACAGCAGCGCAATGGAACGTGAACACGGATTCCCAGCCGGACAGGCGGGATACGACCGGGGTTTTATGAGCTTCTTTCATTGGCCATTGGCGGGATTGCCGCAAGTGCGCGCAAAGCGCCTTGGCTTCGGCCTTGTTCGTACCGCTGCAGGAGCAAGCAGTTGATAACTGCCTATTGCTCAGACCAGAAGCCGCTTGAGCTTCCCGATCTATCGGCCGCCGACCGGCTGCCCGACGATGCCGTCTGGATCGACATGATCGATCCCTCGCGTGAAGAGGAAGCCGGTATCGAGCGCCTGCTTGGGCTCGAAGTGCCCACGCGCGAGGACATGAAAGATATAGAACCGTCCAGCCGCCTCTATATCGAGAAAGGCTCCGTTTTCCTGACGGCCTCGCTGATATGGAAAGCGGACACCAATCTGCCGATGCTGACCGATGTCGCCTTCATCCTGACGGGCAATCGGCTGGTCACGATCCGCTATGCGAAGCCGAAATCCTTTGCGCTGTTCATCGCCGCTCTGCAACGCATCCCGCCGGAGCGCCGCACCGGCGTCGCGCTCCTCGCCAAGCTTCTTGAAACCATCGTTGACCGCACCGCGGAGGTGCTTGAACAAGCGGCTGCCGGTATCGATATATTGTCGGTGCATGTGTTCGGCGATCGCGTGAAGAAGATCCGCCGTCCGTCGAATTATCTGGAAGAAAAGCTCAAGGATATCGCAGGCTATCACCGTACGATCAGCAAGGTACGCGACAGCCTGAGTTCGCTTTCCCGGTTGCTGACCTTTCTCCATACCATCCCCGCCATGCAGCAGGACCATGAGGCCAGGGGACTGTGCCGCAACGTCTCGAGGGATGTTCAATCGCTGTCGGAGCACGCATCGTTTGTCGCAGGAAACATCACCTTCCTGCTCGATGCCTCGCTCGGACTGATCAATATAGAGCAGAACGCCATCATCAAGATCTTTTCGATCGCTTCCGTGGTGTTCCTGCCGCCGACGCTCGTGGCATCCGTCTATGGCATGAATTTCGAGCATATGCCCGAACTGCATTTTGCCTACGGCTACCCGACATCGCTGTTGCTGATGGTGGTTTCCGCCATCGTTCCGTTTTTCTTTTTTCGCTGGAAAGGCTGGCTCTGAGAGTCTAGGGATCCTGAATGTCTAACGAAACCCATCATTCTCCCGACGGGAAAATGGACGCTCGCAAGCTCGCCTTCCTCGCCCTTGGTTCGATCGGCGTGGTTTATGGCGATATCGGCACAAGCCCGCTCTATGCCTTTCGCGAAGCATTGAAGCCGGTGGCCGCGGACGGCCTGACGCGCGGCGAAGTCATCAGCGTCATCTCGCTGATGTTCTGGACGCTGACGATCATCGTCACCATCAAATATGTCCTTTTTCTGCTCCGTGCAGACAATGACGGCGAAGGCGGCACGCTCTCGCTGCTGGCGCTGTTGATGAAGACGGCAAACGGCCATACCGCCGTCCTGATGCTGCTGGGTCTGCTGGGTGCCGCGCTCTTCCTCGGCGACGCGATGATCACGCCCGCGCTTTCGGTTCTCTCTGCGGTCGAAGGTCTGAAGCTCGTAACGCCGGAGCTGTCTGACTATATCGTGCCCATATCGGTCGCGATCATGGCGCTGCTTTTCGCAATCCAGTCGCATGGCACCGGCGCAGTCGCTCGTTTCTTCGGTCCGATCATGGCCCTCTGGTTCATCGTCATCGGCCTTGCCGGCATCATGCACATTTCCGATGATTTCAGCATCCTGGCCGCACTCAATCCTTGGTATGCGGTCAGCTTCCTCATAAGGGAAGGTTTTCTCGGCATCGTCGTTCTGGGTGCGGTGTTCCTGACCGTGACGGGTGCGGAAGCCCTCTATGCCGATCTCGGCCATTTCGGCCGCCGCCCAATCCAGTGGGCCTGGTTTGTGATTGTGTTTCCGTCGCTGGCCTTGAATTATCTCGGTCAGGGTGCGCTCGTACTGCGCAACCCCACGGCCATGTCCGATCCGTTCTTCCTGATGTATCCGCACTGGGCGATCCTGCCGGTGGTCATTCTCGCCACTCTCGCGACGATCATCGCCAGCCAGGCTGTCATCACAGGCGCCTTCTCGCTCACGCGCCAGGCAATTCATCTGGGCTTCCTGCCGCGCATGGAAATTCTGTTCACGTCGGAGACCAATACCGGCCAGATCTTCCTGCCGTCGGCCAATGCCGTGCTGTTTTTCGGCGTCATCTTCCTGGTC
>NZ_JAUQTZ010000239.1:0-4595 GCF_059803845.1 Rhizobium sp. UFLA01-1127
GCGTGTCGTCCCGCTTTTGCCTGATCGCCTCGATGACGTCGAGGCCGTTGCCGTCGCCGAGGCGGAGGTCGACGACCGCGTATTTCGGCGGGTTGGCTTTGGTCTTGGCGACACCTTCCGCTACCGACTCCGCCGTCTCCACGATAAAGCCCCGCGTTTCCATCGCGCGCGCCAGCCGGCGCAGGAAAGGGCCATCGTCGTCTACGATCAGCAATGTCGCATCCGCGCCGACATGGGCTGCGGCGTCCTTGTCCCCGGCATGCGGGGCAGCAAGCTCTTTGTTCGTCATTCTATCTTCTATCCCGGCGATCATCCGCCTGCATATTCCATCGATTTTGACGAGAGCTGTTTTAAGCCGTGAAAATCATTTTGTCGAATTACTGTCGATCAACATGCGCGGCCATTCGACGCGGACGCGCGCACCCGGTGTCTCCGGATCTCGGTTGCCGAAGGAAAGCGTGGCGCCGGAGCGCTCGAGCAGCGTCTTGGCGATGAAGAGGCCGAGCCCGAGCCCGCCTGCGGTATCGTCGCGCTGGCGGGAGGTGACATAAGGTTCGCCGATCCGTGCCAGTATTTCCGGCGAATAGCCGTTGCCGTCGTCTTCTATGGAGATGGTCAGCATATCGGCAGTGTACTCCACGGTGACGGTCACCGTCTTGCGGGCATAGTCGACGGCGTTCTCGATCAGGTTGCCGAGCCCGTACATGATCCCGGCATTGCGTGACAGAACCGGCTCGCCGGCGCGCGGGCTCTTTTCGATGAATTCCAGATTGATCCCGAACTCGCGATGCGGCGCGATGATCTCCTCCATCATGGAGGATAGCGTCAGCCGGCGCATATGCGCCTCGTCTTCGGCGGAAAGCGTCGTCAGCCGCCGCAGGATGTCGCGGCAACGCTCGCTCTGGCTGCGCAGCAGGGCCACATCCTCGCGGAAACGGTCGTCCTGGCTCAGTTCGCGTTCCATCTCCTTGGCGACGACGCTGATCGTCGCAAGCGGCGTGCCGAGTTCGTGTGCGGCCGCCGCCGCCAGCCCGTCGAGCTGCGACAGGTGCTTTTCCCGCTGCAGCACCAGCTCTGTTGCCGCGAGCGCATCCGCCAGCTGCGAGGCCTCCATGGAGACGCGATAGGCATAGAAGGCGGCAAAGGCCATGGTGGAAGCAATGGAGCACCAGACTCCGAGCTGCATGACGCTATGTACGTTGACAGCGACGCCTCCATACCACGGTAGCGGGAAGGGCGAGAAGGCAAGGCCGGTGATGCAGATCATCGCAAGTCCGATCAGCGGCATGCTATAGCGGATCGGTTGCGAGGCGAAGGAAATGATGACGGGCACGCAGACCAGCGCCGAGAAAGGGTTGGCAAGCCCACCGGTGATCAGCAGCAGTCCGCAGAGCTGCAGAAGGTCGAGGCTGAGGAGAGCGAAGGCCGCCGGCGGTTCCAGCCGGTGCGTCGGCGGATAGCGCAGCGTCAGGAAGAAGTTGATCCAGGCAAGGCAGGCGATCAGCACACCGCAAGGCAGGAGGGGCATGGGGAATTTCAGCCAGAAAGCGACGATCATGACCGTCACCGTCTGGCCGCCGACCGCAAGCCAGCGCAAGCGCACCAGCGTCTGCAGCCTCAGCCGGCGACTGGTATGGTGGCCCTCCTGCGCCGTCATCTCGGCTTCGGAGAGTTTTTCCAGTCCTCGGAAAAAGCGTGCCATCGTCAGGTCCCCCGTGGCTTGGCGCGTGTGGTCGGCAAAGCGCCGGCCGGGTCTTCCGGCCAAGGGTGCCTTGGGTAACGCCCCCGCATGTCCGCGCGTACGTCTTTCCAGGAGCCGGCCCAGAAGCCGGGCAGGTCGCGCGTCGTCTGGATCGGCCGGTGCGCCGGCGATGTCAACTCCAGCACCAGCGGCAACCGGCCGCCGCCGATCGCCGGATGCTGTTTCAGCCCGAAGAGCTCCTGAACGCGAATGGTCAAGAGCGGTTCCTCGCCATCATACTGAATCGGGTGGCGCTGGCCGGTCGGCGCTTCGAAATGCGTCGGCGCCATCCGGGCGAGATCGCGCTGCAGCTGGTGCGGCACCAGCGACATCAACCCGTTGGAAAGCCCACCGGCTGAGATATCGGAAAGACCGCGCGCGTCGCTCTGAAACGGTGTGAACCATTCTCCCAGCCGGGCAGCCAAGGCTTCGTCGCTCATGTCGGGCCAAGGCTCGCCGATCGTCCGATGCAGGAAGCCGATCCTGTCCCGCAGCTGCGTGGCCTCCTTGGAGAAAGGCAGAACACCGATCCCCAGTTCGCGAACGCCTTCGGCCAGCGCCGTCGCAGCTTGCTCGCCGGTGGGCCGCGGCAGGGGCGTTTCCTCGAAGATGATGGCGCCGAGCCGCGTCGCCCGCCGCGCCCGCACCTGCCGGCTCGCTCTGTCGAAAAAGCTCTGGTCTTCGGTGCGGATCTCGCCCGGCAAATGCTCTTCGACATCGGCTCGGGACACTTCCGCCGCCGCGAGAATCCGCGCCTGTGCCGCCCGGCCGGTCAGGTCGGCGATCACGAGCATCTGCGAGCCGGCGAGCCTCTCGGTCTCCGGCAGTTCCGCGCCGCGCCCGTTTGCCATGACGAAACGGCCTCGTCCGCCACGCTGCAGGGCGATGCGATCGGGAAAAGCATGCAGCAGCAACGAGCCGGCAAGGGAAGGGGCTGCGGAGGCAGCAGCGCCATTGCCGCCGGCTGCGGAAGCAAGCCTGCCGGCCAGCCGGCGCGCCGCCTCCGCCCGCTCACCCTTTTCCATCTTGAAGCGCCGCAACCGGTCTTCCAGGTCGATGCTCTGTCCGCCGAGCCCCAGTTCCGTCAGCAGCACGGCAAGCAGCGCCGCCTCGCGGGCCTGGCCGAATTCGGCCGCCGAAATCACCATGGCCGCCAGCCGCGGCGGCAAGGCGAGCTCGCGCATCAATCGGCCGCGCGCCGTCAGCCCGTTTTCCGCGTCGAGCGCACCCAGCTGCCGCAGCAAGGCCCGCGCCTCCGCAAGCGTCGTTGCCGGTGGCTGATCGACGAAGGCCAGCGTTGCCGGATCCTGCACGCCCCAATGCGCGAGATCGAGCGCCAGCCCGGAAAGGTCGCTTGAAAGGATCTGCGGCGGCGTAAAGGCTGGAAGCGCCGCCATCTGTCCGGGATGCCACAGGCGGATGGCGATGCCCGGCTCGGTTCGCCCGGCGCGGCCGGCGCGCTGATCGGCCGAGGCGCGCGACACGCGCACGGTCTCCAGCCGCGTGATGCCGGTCGAGGCCTCGAAGACGGGCAAGCGCTGGAGACCGCTGTCGATAATGATCCGCACGCCGTCAATCGTAATCGAGGTCTCGGCGATCGAAGTCGCCAGCACGATCTTGCGTGTGCCCTGCGCGGCTGGCTTTATCGCCGCATCCTGTTCCTTCTGGCTGAGATTGCCATAAAGCGGCGCGATCATCGTCTCCGGCCCAAAGCGCCCCTCGAGCCGCTCCACCGTTCGTGTAATTTCCGCTTGTCCGGGCAGGAAGGCAAGGATCGAGCCCTGTTCGCGCGCATGCGCATCGAAGATCGCCCGCGTCACCGTATCCTCGATCCGCTCTCCCGCCGGCCGATCCCGATGGCGAATGTCGATCGGAAAGCTGCGGCCCATGCTTTCGATGACGGGCGGATGGTCAAGCAGTGTAGCGACGCGCTCCACATCCAGGGTCGCAGACATAACAAGGATGCGCAGATCCTCGCGCAATGCCGATTGCACGTCGAGCGCCAGCGCCAGGCCGAAATCCGCATCCAGCGAGCGCTCGTGGAATTCGTCGAAGATGGCGGTGGAGATGCCTGATAGTTCGGGATCGTCGAGGATCATCCGTGCGAAGACACCCTCCGTCACCACCTCGATGCGGGTCTTGGCAGAAATGCGGTTGTCGAGCCGCATGCGGTAGCCGACGGTATCGCCCACCTGTTCGCCGAGCAGCGCGGCCATGCGGGCAGCCGCTGCCCTTGCCGCCAGCCGCCGCGGTTCCAGGAGAATGATCCTGCCATCGCCGCGCCATGTCTGACCGAGTAGATAAAGTGGCACCAGCGTCGTCTTGCCGGCGCCGGGTGGCGCGGAAAGCACCGCGCGCCGCTTACTGGCGAGCGCCGTGCCGATATCGGCCAGCCCATGCGAGACCGGAAGTTCCGGCAATGAAGGCATTCTATATGTCACGCCTGCCGGCTCCGTATTGCACTGGGTAGGACGGTGCCGAATGCGCATTGCACAATAGTCGGCAAGATGGGGCTCTGGCAGCGACCGAGGTCGGCGGGACGCAACGCGGTCTGCGGCGGCTCTTTCCCAAGAGACAACATGCTCCGTTTCCTTATGTCTTCGATGTCTATTAGGTCCTGAGCGTGTGGCTGGCAATGAGACGTCGAGGGCGCATGCCCGTGAAGCCGTTGGAACCGGTTTGCGAGCGTCAATCTGAGCGATTCCGACAGGAGCCGCAAAATGAATCCGGAAATCGCATGCAATCGGGTAAAAACCTCTGCAATTTTCGCACCATCCACAAAAACAAGTTGTATATCAAGTACTTACAAAAATGTCAGAATTTTTACAGTATGAGTGTTGACTTGGTTCGGAGG
>NZ_JAUQTZ010000023.1:0-59145 GCF_059803845.1 Rhizobium sp. UFLA01-1127
CGGTTGGTTAACCTCTCCTAAGGGGCGGTTAACAAGCATGAGGCTGATTGCCGTTCCCGGCCGCAGACCGGAATGTCCCTTCCAAATTCAGCCACAAGGGGCACCTCCCGATGACCAGCATCCTCACCAACGACGCGGCGATGTCCGCACTTCAGACTCTGCGCACGATCAACACCAATCTGCAGGATACGCAAAGCCGCGTTTCCTCAGGCTACCGGGTCGCCAAGGCGTCCGACAATGCCGCCTATTGGTCGATTGCGACCACCATGCGCTCCGACAACAGCGCGCTTTCCGCGGTTTCGGACGCATTGGGCCTTGGTGCCGCAAAGGTCGATACGGCCTATACGGCGATGGACAACGCCATCGGCGTCGTGCAGCAGATCAAGAACAAGCTTGTTGCCGCAACCGAAAACAGCGTCTCCAAGGCGGACGTTCAGGAAGAAATCACGCAGCTCCAGCAGCAGTTGGAAAGCATCGCCCAATCCGCATCCTTCTCCGGGCAGAACTGGATGTTTGCGGCCAACGGCGCTTCGGCCTCCGTCGTTTCCTCCTTCGTCCGCAACAATAACGGCACGGTTGCCGTCAACAGCACCAGCTACAGCTTCGATACCGGGTCGCAGGGCAACGTCCTGTTCGGTGCGAACGGCAGCGGCTCGATCGATACGAGCTCCGGTATTCTGGGCTCCACGCAGAATATCAGCGGCAAATCCTATTCTGTGTTCAGCCTCGATATCACCAATATGACGAGCGGCGATATCGGCAACGCGATGAACCTCGTTCAGGGCGCCCTCAATGCCATGAACAGCACGGCCTCGCAGCTTGGCTCGCTTTCGACCCGCATCGATCTGCAGACCAGCTTCGTCTCCACCCTGCGCGATACGATCGATTCGGGCGTCGGCAAGCTCGTCGATGCCAATATGGAAGAGGAATCGAGCAGGCTGTCGGCTCTGCAGACGCAGCAGCAGCTGGCGATCCAGTCGCTGCAGATTGCCAACAACAGCGCGCAGAATGTTCTGGCCCTCTTCAAGTGAGCCTTGACTGGAGCTTGCGTCGAGATGGCGCGCCGGCATTTCTCTCTTGTCGCCGTGCATAAGCTTTTGTTAACGTTGCCACCAATTGATTTGCAATCTTTGCGCAGGGTCCGGCCTTCGATCTTTTTCAGAACGATAGCCGGGCTTTGTTTTAGCGACGGGCCGCGCTGGAATATTTCCCGCTGGCGGGCATGAGGCCAATCGTTGCTGCCGGATCGGCCCGGTTTGCCAATCCCAATGGAATTACGGATTTTCTGATGAGCAATGTGACGACGAATCCTGCCGCGTCGGCGGCGCTGACCGTGTTGCGCGGAATCAACAAAGATCTCGGTGTCGTGCAGCAGCAGGTCTCGTCCGGTTACCGCATCAAGACAGCGAGCGACGATCCCACCTATTGGTCGATGGCGACCACGATGCGCTCGGACCAGAGCAGCCTTTCCACGATCTCGGATGCGCTCGGTCTAGGCTCTTCGAAGGTCGATACCGCATCCACCGCCATGGATTCCGTCGTAAGCCTGTTGACCCAGATCCAGTCCAAGCTGGTTTCGGCAAAAGAGCCGGGCACGGACAAGAACGCCGTCAACGCCGATATCCAGCAGCTCAAGAACCAGCTTCAATCCGTTACCCAGTCCGCGTCCTTTTCCGGCGAAAACTGGCTCTACAACACCGCCGAGCAGCCCAATACGCAGCAATCCGTGATCAGCAATTTCACGCGCGGCGCGGGCGGACAGGTTAGCCTTACGACCATCGGCTACGACAGCTCCAAGACCCTGATGATCGATACCGTCAACTCCCAACGGGGCTTGCTGACGATGAACGTCGATGCCAGCACATTCGATACTTCGGGCAGCGGCACCGCCCGCAACTATTACCTCCTCACTGCCGACGGCGGCTCGGCACCGTCGGGCGGAGCGGAGATCGCGATCTCCAGCAGCACGACGGATGCCCAACTGACCGATATGATCAACGTCACGAATTCGCTCCTGAAGTCCGCGACGTCGGCGGATTCGACGCTGGGGCTGATGAAATCCAATATCAACGACCAGTCGGATTACGTTTCCAAGCTCACCGACACTATCAAGAGCAGCGTCGGCGATCTCGTCGATACGAATATGGAAGAGGCGGCCGTGCGGCAGAGTTCTCTGCAGACGGCCCAGCAGATGGGTGTTCAGTCGTTGTCGATCGCCAACAGCATGGCGAGCAAGATATTGATTATCCTGCAATCGAAGTGATCTTTCGGCGGCGTTGCCGGATCGGCAATGCCGCATCGCATTCATCCTCGCACAAGTTTGACTGCCTAGGGTCGCTCGCAGTGGCTTGGTTGCGCAAAGTGCCGATGACTCGGTCATTTCCTGGCGCGCAGCCAGAGGACGGGAAACCGGAAGCGTGATGATCGACGTTTTGAGAATGGGAATGGATCGGCTCCTTGTTGGCATCGGCTTGCAGCGTCTTCGCGATGCGAGCAGGGGGATGAGCGCGTGAGCCCGGCACTATCCCGATATCTCAAGGATTTCAGCGCCGAGCCGGTTCCGCCGCCCCATGCCGCGGACATGGCTTTTGCGGAACAGGCGGAATTCATCGAAAGCCCGGTGGAACCGCCGGTCGATGTCGAGGCCGAGCGCCGGGCCGCCTACGCGGAAGGGCACGAGGCAGCAACGCTGGAATTGTCGCAGAAACATCAGGCCGAGCTCGAAGCCATGGCCGAATCGTTTCGTGCCGAAATGGATGCGTTGCGGACAAGCTACGAGGAGCAGGCGGCGGAGAAGATTGCGGCTGATATGACGCGTATCGCCACGACGCTTGGGCAGGCGATCAGCTCCGAAACGGCTGCCGTTCTTGCGCCGATCATGACGGAGACGCTGACGGCCAAGGCCGTTGCCGATCTCGCCGATCTGGTCAGGGCTGCGATTCTCGACGGCGGTGCCGGGCCGATCTCGGTCAGCGGTCCGCGTCATCTCTTCGAAATTCTTCTCAAGCGTCTTGGAGACGACGGTGCCTCGCTGCGCCATGTCGAGGCGCAGGACATCGATCTCACCGCCACGATTGGCGAGAGCGTTCTCGTGACCCGGATGTCGGCCTGGGCCGCTAGTCTGAAAGAGATTTTGAAATGAGCGACGGCGATCAAAATCACGGCAAGCACGAGATCATCATCGTCAAGCGTCATGGCGGCGGCGATCACGAAGGCGGCCATGGCGGCGCGTGGAAGATCGCCTATGCCGACTTCATGACCGCCATGATGGCCTTCTTTCTCGTCATGTGGCTGGTAAATGCCGCCAACGAGGAAACGAAGGCTTCGGTCGCCTCCTATTTCAATCCCATCAAGCTCGCCGACGAGAAGCCGACCGAGAAGGGCCTCAAGAAGCCTGTCGATCAGGCTCAGGGCGAAAAGAACCAGCAGAAATCCGATAAGCCGCAAGACAAGCCGAACGACGGCAAATCCGCCAAGACCGGCGAGGATCTGACGTCGACGTCGGGCGACCAGACGAATTACTCCGAAGCGGATTTCTTCGAGAATCCCTATTCGGTTCTGGCGGAAATCGCACAGGAAGTCGGTCAGCAGGCAAATGTCAGCGCCAAGGGCGAGGGCGGCGCCGCGCAGTCTGGTCCGGCGACCGGTGCGGACGGTGGACAGGCCTATCGCGATCCCTTCGATCCGGATTTCTGGACGAAGCAGGTTCAGGTTTCCAGCGCATCGAAGAAGGCGAACGAGGAACAGTCCGCCAAGTCGGATCAATCGCCGAAGGGCGAAGTCATCGCCTTGTCTAAGGCAACCGCGGCGGATACGGGCCAGCCTGCCGATCAGCCGCAAACGCCCGAACAGCAGCCGACGGTGAGCGACCAGCAGGCGGCAGGCAAGCAGCAAGGAAAGCAGACGCAGGCACAGCAGCAGCTCGCCAAAGCCTCGGCCCAAAGCGACACTTCCTTGCCCGAGGACAATGCAGCCCTGCCGCAGAGCAAGGATGCCACCCCGACCAAGGCCCAGCAGCAGGAAGCCAAGGACCTGCAGCAGCGGATCCAGGCGGAGATCAAGGGCGTCGCCGGCCAGCTGGCCGAGGGGCTGCAGGTCACCGCGGCCGAAGGCGGCGTGCTGGTGACGATCTCGGATCAGAGCAATGATCCGATGTTCAACATCGGTTCGGCGGTGCCGCGTCGCGAAATGGTGCTGGCTATGGAGAAGATCGGAAAGCTGCTCGCCGACCGGAAGGGATCGATCCTGATCCGTGGCCATACGGACGGGCGTCCCTATATGGTCGGCGGTCGCAACGACAATTGGCGCCTGTCGCTCGATCGCGCCCAGAGCGCCTATTACATGCTGACGAGTGGTGGGCTGGATGAGAAGCGGATCGCGCAGGTCTCCGGCTTCGCCGATCGGCGGCTGAAGCTGCCCAGCGATCCCTTCAACGATGCCAATCGCCGCATCGAGATTCTGATCGCGAACCCCTCTGCCCAGGCGGCGACCGAACCCGCGGCTACGGATAGCCAGCCTCCCGCCAAGCCCGCTTCGGGCAAGGCAAAGTCCAGCCAAGGCAGGCAGGGATAGTTCATGGGGCGCAAACAGCATCGTCATCGCCTTGTGCTCACTCTCACCCTCGGCATGTTGGTGCCGGGGGTCGCAAGTGCCGAGGGGCAGGATAGCCTGCCGCTCTACAAGATGCTGCGATCTCTCGAATTCGTCCAGGATTCCGTGGTGGCAGGTGACAGCTCTGCCGGGGAGATGCAGCGCTTCCTGCTCGCCACCATCGATGAACGCCTGCGCACTGCGGACAAATCCGTGTTCGAGGACGGCCGCAATGTGGATGCGGCCCTGATCTATGCCATGAGCGGCGGCAATCCCCAAACGCTCGAATATCTGATGTCGCGCGACGTCAACGGCAATTTCGACAATCGCGTTGCCGACGTCTTAAGGAAATATCTGAACGGCAAGGGGCTGCTCGTCGTCAACACGCTTGCCGACATCGCCAGGGAATATCGTGGCAAGCCGATCGGCTCCTACCTCTCGCTGGTTGCCGGTAACGTCATGTCCGGCAAGAATCCCAAGGCGGCGCTGCAGCTCTATGACTGGGCGCGATTGATGGCTCCCGGCACGATCGTCGAGGAGTCGGCGCTGCGCCGCTCGCTCGCCTTATGTGCCGACGCAGGCATGGTTCCGGCGGGGCTCGACTATGCGCGGCGTTACACGAGGCGTTTCCTGCACTCGCCCTATGCCAGCCAGTTTGCCGATCTCTTCGTGCAGCTCGTCGTGGACCATGATTCCGACATCAAGCAGCAGGACATCGTCGACATCCTTTCCTTCATGGATCCGCCCAGGCAGCGCGAGATCTATCTGCGCATGGCGCGACGCGCCGCGATTGCGGGCAAGGCGGATCTTGCCGCGCTGGCGGCCAGCCGCGCCCAGGCAATTACAAATGACGGCGGCGACGCTTTCGGTGCCCTGGCGAACTTCTACGGCGGCGTCGCCGGCATATCCACGCCGGAGCTGAAATCGGCGATCAACGATCTCGATCAGATGCCGGCGGGCGAGCTGAACGCACGGGATCGCGCGCTGCGCGATGCGGCAAAGGTCGTAGCGCACGAGATACTGCGCGCACCCGAGCCTGCAAGCCTCGGGCAAGCCAATGTTCCTAATCTGCCAAACCAACAGAATACTGAACACGATGCTGCTGTGACGAATCGAGCGGGAGGACAGTCTCCCGGCACGGCGGGTGTTGAGCAGGGAGCCTCGGCAAGCGCGGCTCCCGCCCCGGAGGGAGGGCGGCAGGAGGCCGATCCTTCGTTCAACGCATTCGTCACGACGAGCCGCTCGAAGCTGGATGCCATCGACGGCCTGTTGAAGCAGGAAAGTCATTGATATGAACGACATCGGTGTGTCCAGCGCCTCAACCGGGGCGGATATTCTTGCTGTTGCCAAAGGCGCTCGCTCCACCAAGCAGGACGACGGCAAGGGCTTTATCGATGCGCTGACCAGCTCGCTTGGCAACGGGAGCAAGTCTTCCGGCATGAATTCCGTCAAAGACCCGACGGTCCCCGCGGGCGCGACGGCAGATGGCAATGCGAACGGAGACCCGGCGGCTGCGAAGGCAGCAGCGGGCAATCCCGCGGCGATGGCTCTCGCCATGGCTGACGGCATCAACACCGGAGTCGGAATCATCGATGCATCCGGAGCCAGCCTGACCAACATTGCCGGCCTGACCAAAGGTGCGAAAGCTTCAGAGGGCGCCGGCGCTGCGGTGCTTTCGAATTCACTGATGGACCTGCAGAAAGCTGCATCGGCCTCCGGTGGAGATGACGCGGTTCCCGCGCAAGGCGATCCGGCGGCCACCACCGATCCAGCCATGTCGGCTGGCGACCCCGGCAAAGCGGCAGCACAGCCGAGCGCTCTCGATCAGCTTGCCGAAATCGCGCAGCAACTGGCCAACGTCGCGAATGCCGGCGGCCAGGCAACGCCGGTGAAAGGCGATGACAAGGCCACCGTCGTGAAGGGCGGTAAAAATGCGCAATCAGCCGATAATGGTAAGTCCACGCAGACGAAAAACGATCAGGCCGGGGCGATTTCGGATGCGCTGTCGCTGCTGAACGTCGTACAGCCCGTCGTTGCCGCGCAGGGAAGCCCGGTGCAGACCGTCAAGACCGCTGACGATACAAAGGTTCAGGCAATGTCGCTCGGCCAAGCGGCGGTCGCAGGCAATACGTCTGACGCGAGCGTGACGCTGCCGAACAGCGGCAACGGATCGGACACAGCGCAATCTTTCCGTCTGACGCGGGCAGACGGTCGTGGCGGCGCGCTCGATCTTTCGATCAGCAAGAGCGGAGATGACGCGACGGAGATCAAGGCCGGGCCTTCGGCGGGCGGCGATGCGGTACCTGTCACGGTGCTTGATTCCCGCCGTTATCTGGGGCTCGCCGCCAATTCCAACTCGGCGCTCGTTGCCGGAACGCTGGCAGGAGACCGCGAATGGTCCGCCGCGATGCAGCCGGGCTCGGCGCTCGCCAATGCCGCGAACCTGACGAGCACGGGCAAGGTCGTCAATACGCTCAAGATCCAGCTGCGCCCCGGCAATCTCGGTGACGTCACGGCCACCATGCGGCTTTCCGGAGACCAGCTCAGCGTCGACCTGAAGGTCCAGACGAGCGAGGCCTACAGGCAGCTCCATGCCGATCAGAGCCATATGGTCGAGGCCCTGCGCGCGCAAGGCTACCAGGTGGACAACATCACTGTCAGCCTGTCATCCAATGCGGATCAGCAATCGGATGGCGGCCGTCAGTCCGGATCGAACCAGCAGCAATCCTTGTTGAACCAGGGACAAGGGGGGGACGCACGTCCCAGAGGCCAGAACTATTCGGGACAGCAGGCGGGTGGAAACAATGGCAATCGCAGTTCGGGTGAGCGCGGTATTGAAGACGGCGCTGCTGGTGGCGTTCAGCGTTCTCGCTCTGGGGCGGTTTACCTCTGAGGCCCATGCCTCGGGAAATCCGGCACCGCCCGATAACGGTGCTGCGGGCCTTTGCGAGCGCGAGATCCAGTCTGCCGCCGCGAAGTACGGAATACCGGAAGGTATCCTCTATTCGGTCGGCCTGACTGAAACGGGCCGCAAGGGATCGCTCTATCCCTACGCCCTCAATGTCGAGGGCAGGCCGATCTTTCCGTCGTCGGAAAATGCCGCCCTGCAGGTATTTGCAGCGGCCCGGCAGAATGGCGCAAAGCTGATCGACGTCGGCTGCATGCAGATCAACCAGTATTTCCATGGCGAAAACTTCACGTCCGTCGCCGCCATGTTCGATCCTCACAGCAACGTCGAATATGCCGCCAGGTTTCTTCGCAACCTGCATGACAGGCACGAGACTTGGACGATGGCGGTAGCTAGATACCATGCAGGACCAAACAACGACCCCGCCCAAAAGGTCTATGTCTGCCGCGTGATCGCCAACCTGGTCGCCACCGGCTATGGAAAATGGACTCCCAACGCGGCGACTTTCTGCCGGAACTAGACACCCGTAGATTGCACACGGTCTGTGGTTAGCCGATGCTAACCAAATTCAGGCGATTGACTGCCGTCGATTTGCCCGAAACGCGATGTTAAGAATATGCTTATTAACAGATTTTTTATCGGTGTGAAATGAATGTGACCTACTAGATATAGTGCAAATCGCACCCTTATGGTTAATCAATTATTAATTTCCGCCACTCATTTCCGACAGTTGTTCGTGATTCGCCCGATTCGTACCCATAGTCCATCGAAACACCACACTGATTCGGAGGCGGACGAATGATCGTAGTGGTTGATGAGCGAGAGCTTGTTAAGGACGGATATACATCACTGTTTGGACGCGAGGGCATCCCATCGACGGGATTCGATCCACGCGAATTCGGCGAATGGGTTACCACGGCGGCAGAGGGCGATATTGCTGCGGTCGAGGCCTTTCTGATCGGACAGGGCCAGCAGGTACACGAACTTCCCAGGGCGATTCGCGACCGGACGACGGCACCCGTCATCGCGGTCAGCGACCAGCCCTCGCTGGAAGCCACGCTTGCACTTTTCGATTGCGGCGTCGACGACGTTGTGCGCAAGCCGGTGCATCCTCGCGAAATCCTGGCTAGGGCAGCGGCGATCCGCCGTCGGCTGAAGGCAATCAGCAACTATACCGATATCGGGCCGATCCGCGTCTTTGCAGACGGCCGCGATCCGGAAATCAACGGTTCCGTTTTTGCCTTGCCGCGCCGCGAGCGCCGTATCCTCGAATATCTGATTGCCAATCGCGGTCGCCGGGTGACGAAGACGCAGATCTTCAACGCCATCTACGGCATCTTCGACGAAGAGGTCGAAGAAAACGTGGTCGAAAGCCATATTTCCAAGCTGCGCAAGAAACTGCGCAAGAAGCTCGGTTTCGATCCGGTCGATTCCAAGCGTTTCCTCGGTTACTGCATCGACTGGAGCTGAGATTTCCGGTCAGGCATCGCGGATAGCAAACTTACGAATAGGCCCGGGAACCAGATGGTTCCCGGGCCTATCGCTTTTCAGGCATGGCAGAGCGGCATCGCTTCCAAAGGTGCGTCGTAGCTTACAGTAGCAGCTCGCAGCGAACGGCGATCGAACCGCAATATAGCGCTTGCAGAAAGCTTTTTCCGATGATCCGTTTTTCGTCCTCTCAGACAGCTTCACGCAAGGCCCGCCACCTACTCTCAGTCGTATGAAGGATCACGAGGATTCCAGATGAGGAATTTCGGCAGCATGAAGACTGCATTTGCAGAAGGGGACGCACGGGCGATGGGCAGCTTCGCCGGTCTCGTTCTGACAGGCTGCTCCGCCACTTCCGGCGCACCATCGGCCGTTCTGCGGCGCTAAAACGAACAGGGTATCGAGTCGGTCATGACACTCACAACAGCTCTCAACAACGCGCAGGCGATATTCAACAATACCGGCACGCAGAGCAGTGTCGTGTCGAACAATATCTCCAACGCCAACAACACGAATTATTCGCGTCGGCAGGCGATGCTGACCACCGACATGGCCGGCGCCCAGGTGGTGCAGATCTCCCGCAGCAGCGAACCGTCGCTGCAGAAGGCCTATCTCAACTCGTCGTCGGCGGATGCGGCGCAGCAGTTGCTTCTGAGCGCCTATGGCAAGCTCCAGTCGGCGACGCTTGGCGGCAACGACAATGAGATTGCGCCGGCGACCTATCTTTCGGCATTCCAGACGGCGATGCAGACCTATTCCGGCTCGCCGTCCAGCGCGACGGCAGCTCAAGCCGCCGTCAACGCCGCACAAAGCCTGGCCACCTCGCTCAACGATGCCACGACGGCGGTGCAGAGCGCGCGAACCGATGCGGATAAGCAGATCAGCTCCGACGTCGATACGCTGAACAGCCTGCTGAAACAGTTCCAGACGGCAAACGATGCGGTGAAGTCGGCGACGACGACGGCCGGCCCGACGTCGAGCGCTCTTTCCGATGCTCTGGATCAGCGCGATTCGATCCTGACCCAGATCTCGAAGATTGTCGGCGTGACGACGGTAACGCGCGGCAACAACGACATGGCGCTCTACACGACGAACGGCACGACCCTGTTCGAAACAATTCCGCGCGCGGTGACGTTTCAGCCGACGAACACCTATACGGCGAGCCTGAAGAAAGGCAACAGCGTTTACATCGATGGCGTCGCGCTGACCCAGGGCCAGGGTGCGAACACGACGGCACAGGGCACCCTTCAGGCGGCTCTGCAGGTTCGTGACGATATTGCGCCGACCTACCAGGCGCAGCTCGACGAGATGGCTCGAGGACTGGTCACGGTCTTCGCGGAAACGAATAGTGATCCGACACAGCCCACTTTGCCCGGCCTGTTTACGTGGAGCGGCGGCAGTGTTCCGACGGGTGCTACCGCGGTCACGGGCCTGGCTGGTTCGATAACCGTTAATTCGAAATTAATCACGTCCCAAGGTGGTGACCCGACACTGCTGCGTGATGGTGGTATTAACGACGATAGTACGACCGGCGTAACCGGTTACACGAAGAATACCAGCGGCGACAGCGGCTATTCCACGCAGCTTGACGCCTATATTACGGCCATGAACACGAAGATGGATTTCGATCCAAATGCCGGCTCGGACACCAGGGCCAGCCTCATGGATTACGCATCGAGTTCCATCGGCTGGCTCGAAGGACAGCGCAGTACGGCAACGACAGCCGGGGAAAACACGTCCGCGGCTCTTTCCCGCTCCTCCAGCGCCTATTCGAACGCGACCGGCGTCAATCTCGACGAAGAGCTGACGCTGATGATGAATATCGAGCAGTCTTACAAGGCTGGAACGAAGATATTGAACACAGTTAACGAGATGCTTCAATCTGTACTGGATCTCACGAGCTAAGCCATGAAACTTTCTTTCATTTCGAGCACAGCCATTCAGAACGCCATGCGTCAGACGATCCGTCAGGCGCGGAACGAGATGACGAGCGCTTCGACAGAGGCGACCACAGGTGTCTATGCCGATATCGGCGTCGCTCTGGGCACGAGCACCTCTCTCAACGTCAATCTGACGAGGGACGTGTCGCGCATCGATTCCATTCTCAGCAGCAATTCCATCGCAAACCAGCGAATGACGTCGTCGCAGACGGCGCTGACCGATATGGGCTCGCAGGCACAGAAGCTGATGGACCAGCTGGTGGCGCTGCGCGGCAATACCGATAGCAACAGCATAGCCTTGACTCAGCAGATAGCGACATCGTCGCTGTCGAACGTCATCGCGTCGGGCAACACCATGGTCAACGGCGAATATCTCTTCGCCGGCACCAATACCGATGTGCAGCCGATGACCGATAATTCGGCTGCGGTGAATACTCAAATCCAAGCGGATTTGAGCACCTACGCCAGTGGGCTTTACCCCGCTGCAAGCCCACCATCCGCGGCGGTAGGCCAGTTGACGGCGGCGCAGATCAAGAGTTTCATCACCACCAACGTCGAGCCGAAGTTCACCACCGACAGCAATTGGGCAAGCTGGTCGAGTGCTTCGGATCAGAACATGACGAGTCGGATCAGCAATTCTGAAGTCATCGAAACCTCGACGAATTCCAACTCTTCCGGCATGCGCTACATGGCTCTCGCAAGTACGGTCGTCAATGCGTTGACGAGCATGTCGCCAGGCCTGAGCCAGGATGCGCTGAACGGGGTTACCGATCAGGCCATCAGCTACTCGCGCCAGGCAATCGACGGGCTGAACAATCAGGCGAGCCAGCTAGGCCTTTCGCAATCGCGTCTCACGGATGCGAATACGACGCTGAACGCGCAGAAGACCATTCTGAATACCAGTATCGGCAGCTTGACCGGGGTGGACCCCTACGAGGCTTCGACCAAGGTCAACAGCCTCCAGACCCAGCTTGAGACCGCCTACACCATCGTCTCCAAGATCCAGCAGCTAAGTCTTGTAAATTACCTTTGATGATCAAAGGGAAGGAATGACCAGGAAGGATGCATGAATGTATCAGTTCTCATATGCGGAAGTCATGCAGGATGCCGTGGCCGACGCCAAGGAACGAGAACGGCAAGTTCTGGACCGGTCGATAGCTCTTCTCTCTGCGGCCCGTGATGCGGGGAAATACGGCCGCGAAGCGATCGAGGCATTGTACTATACGCGGCGCGTATGGATCAGCTTCGTCGAGGACCTGAAAAGTCCGGAGAACCAGCTCAACGTGGAACTACGCGCCAACCTAATTTCGATCGGCATCTGGATTTTGAAGGAATGCGATCGGATCCAGCGGCGCCAGTCGGTAAACTATCAAGGCATCATCGATGTCACCACCATCATCAGGGATGGACTTAAATGAAAAGTACGCTTCGCATATCGCTCAAAGCCGGGGAAAAGATCTTTATCAACGGGGCCGTCCTGCGCGTGGATCGCAAGGTCGCCCTGGAATTCCTGAATGATGTGACGTTCCTGCTTGAGAACCATGTACTTCAGCCGGAAGATGCCAAGACGCCGCTGCGCCAGCTCTATTTCATCGCGCAGATGATCCTCATCAATCCGGAAGGCAAGGAACAGTCGACGGCAATGTTCCGCAAGTCGATCGTCATGCTCCTCTCGTGCTTCCACAATGAGGAAGTGCTGGCCGAGCTGAAGCGCATCGACGGCCTCGTCGCCACCGGTCGCGCTTTCGACGCGCTGAAGGCGATCCGCAGCCTCTATCCGGTCGAGGACAACATCCTGAACAACCAGGAAATGCCGGCGGCCACGATCGAGCATATCCGCCGGGAGATCGCTCCATGGCAGCGGTAGGCGCCGTCGACACCACCACCAGCACCTCGAACAGTTCGGCGCAGACCGCCGCAGCTGCGTCGAAAAGCGCCACCCTGAACTACAACGACTTCCTGCAGCTCCTCATCGCACAGATGCAGAACCAGGATCCGACCTCTCCGATGGATGCCAGCCAGCAGATCTCGCAGCTTGCGAGCTTCTCGCAGGTCGAGCAGCAGATCCAGACGAACTCGCATCTGGAATCGGTCTTGCAGAACCAGTGGATTTCGCAGGCGTCCGACTATATCGGCAAGCAGATCATGAGTGCCGACGGCAAGACCACGGGCACGATCAAGGAAGTAACCGTCTATACGGACGGTATCATCGCCCAGACGGATGCCGGCGACAAGATTCTCATCCAGGCCGGCGTAACGATCGCCCCGGCGGGCACGACCATTGATACGCCGCCTGCGTCGAGCGATACTAGCGCCAGCAGTTCGTCTGATTCGTCGAGCACGGGTTCGACCGGCAGCTCATGAGGAGCCGCTGAACCGGGAGTGAAGATGCCATGAATGAAGCCGATGCATTGGATATCTTCCAGGCGGCGATCTGGACGGTGCTGGTGGCTTCCGGTCCGGCGGTTCTTGCCGCCATGGTCGTCGGCCTGGTGATTGCCTTGATCCAGGCGCTGACCCAGGTGCAGGAGGCGACATTGACCTTCGTGCCGAAGATCGTGGCCGTCATGGTCACCATCGGCATTTCCGCCCCGTTCGTCGGCGCGCAGATTTCGATCTTCACCAATCTCGTCTTCTCCCGCATTCAATCGGGCTTCTGAGATAGATCCGGTGGCCGTTTCGGCCTTCGGATCAGGCGCGTCGATGGCCATAAGCCATGCTCGCGCAAGCTTCGACTTTTAAAGATCGGTTCCACCAGAGCATTTCCAGGAAAAGTGCGTAGCGGTTTTCCGTCCGGAATGCGTAGGGAACAAGAAGATAGAGCGTTTTCGCGATTCGAAGAAAGGCGGAAATGCTCTCTAGGGCAGGCGGGTCAGCCGTTTGCCTCCTCTCATGAAGAGACGGAACCGGTCGATGGCACAACCACCCGCAATAGCACTTCCCAAAGCCAATCCCAGCGTACGTGATATCGGGTTCGCGCTCGGCATCATGGTCATCCTGTGCGTGCTGTTCCTGCCGATCCCGCCGTTTCTGATCGACCTTGGCCTCGCCTTCTCGATTGCCTTCTCGGTGCTGATCCTCATGGTGGCGCTCTGGATCAAGAAGCCGCTGGAATTCTCGTCCTTCCCGACGATCCTGCTGATTGCCACCATGACGCGCCTGGCGCTGAACATCGCCACGACCCGCGTCATCCTTTCGCATGGCTATGAGGGGCATGATGCGGCCGGCGGCGTCATCGCCGGCTTTTCCAGCCTCGTCATGTCCGGCGATTTCGTCATCGGTCTGATCGTCTTCCTGATCCTCATCACCATCAATTTCATCGTCATTACCAAGGGTGCGACGCGTATCGCCGAAGTCGGCGCCCGCTTCACCCTGGATGCCATTCCCGGCAAGCAGATGGCGATCGACGCCGACCTTTCCGCCGGCCTCATAGACGAGAAGGAAGCGCAGCGCCGCCGGCGCGAGCTGGAAGAAGAAAGCTCCTTCTTCGGTGCCATGGACGGTGCTTCGAAGTTCGTGCGCGGCGACGCGGTCGCCGGCCTTCTGATCACCTGCATCAACGTTTTCGGCGGCATCATCATCGGCTATTTCCGCCACGGCATGCAGATCGGCCAGGCCGCCGACGTTTTCGTGAAGCTCTCCGTCGGCGACGGTCTGGTTTCGCAGATGCCGGCGCTCATCGTCTCCCTCGCTGCCGGTCTCCTCGTTTCGCGCGGCGGCACGTCCGGTTCCACCGATCAGGCGGTCGTCAATCAGCTGAGCGGCTATCCGCGGGCGCTCGCCGTCTCGGCAGTCCTCATGGGCATCCTGGCCATCATGCCCGGCATGCCTTTCTTTCCCTTCCTCGTCCTTGGCAGCCTGATGGCCGCCGGCGCCTGGTTCATTCCGCGTCAGATCGAAGCAGAAAACAAGCTTCGTCGCGATGCCGAAGAGCAGAAGGTGATGCAGTCGAAGGAAATGGAAAAGGATTCGGTCAAGTCGGTTCTGAGGACCGCCGAGATCGAGCTGGCGCTCGGCAAGATCGTCTCCACCCGCCTGCTTGGCGCGCATCAGGAACTGGCGTTCCGTGTCGGCAAGATGCGCAAGAAGTTTGCGACGCAATACGGCTTCGTCGTGCCGGAGATCAAGGTGATCGATGACATGGCCATTGCCGACAAGTCGTATCAGATCCGCATCCATGGCACGACGATCGCCTCCAACATGCTGCGTGTCGGCGAAGTGCTTGTCGTCACCGGCTCGGGCCGCAGACCGACCGTGCCGGGCGACGAGATCCGCGAACCCGCTTTCGGCATGCCGGCCGTTTCCGTGCTCGAAGCCTTCACCGAGGATTTGAAGCGCGAGGGCTTCCAGCCGATCGACAACGTGTCGGTGGTGCTCACGCACATGAGCGAAGTCATCCGCAACAATCTGCCGGCGCTGCTGTCCTACAAGGACGTGAAGATCCTGATCGAGCGTCTCGATCCGGAATACAAGAAGCTCGCCGACGAAATCTGCTCGTCGCACATGTCCTATTCCGGCCTGCAGGCGGTGCTGAAGCTGCTGCTTGCCGAGCGCGTCTCTATCCGCAACCTGCATCTCATCCTCGAAGCGGTTGCAGAACTCGCGCCGCATGTGCGCAAGACCGAGCAGATCGTCGAGCATGTGCGCGTGCGCATGGCGCAGCAGCTCTGCGGCGATCTGGCCGATAACGGCGTGCTGCGCGTCCTTCGCCTCGGCAGCAAATGGGACCTGATCTTCCATCAGGCGCTGAAGCGCGACCAGAAGGGCGAAATCGTCGAATTCGACATCGATCCGCGCAGCCTGGAGGAGTTCAGCGAGCAGGCGGGCAAAGTTATCCGTGAATATATGGATCGTGGCATGCCCTTCGTTCTTGTCACCTCGCCTGAAACGCGCTCCTATGTGCGCATGATCATCGAACGCCTGTTCGCGACCCTTCCGGTCCTGTCGCATGTGGAATTGGCCAAGGGGATCGAGATCAAGATTCTAGGTTCGATTTCATGATATCAGACCCCCAGGGGACCATTCTGGCGCTGTTCGTCGCCTTCTGCCGCATCGGTGGCTGCATGATGGTCCTCCCGGGATTTTCCTCCGGCCGTATTCCCCCGCAGATCAGGCTGCTGCTTTCGGCGGCCCTGACGATGGCAATTCTGCCGCTGCTCTGGAACACGATTTATCCGCAGGTGTCGAAGGGCGATGCAAGCTACATCGGGCTCATCTTCACCGAGACCGTCATCGGGCTGATGTACGGCATGATGGCCCGGATCTATACGCTGGGCCTGCAGTTCACCGGCACGGTCATATCGATGATGATCGGCTTCAATGCGCCGGGCGGCGCCGATCTCATCGAAGAATCGAACGAAACGTCGCTGACCAGCCTCATCAGCTTTTGTGGGCTGATGATTCTCTTCATCCTGGATTTTCACCATTATGTTCTGCAGGCGCTGGTCGATTCCTACTCGCTCATTCCGTTCGGCGGGCATATCGAACCGCGCTCGGCGCTGATTTCTATCACGGACACGCTGGCGACGACCTTTTTCATCATGCTGCGCCTGGCAAGCCCCTTCGTGCTCTATGGTCTGATGTTCCAGATTTCGATCGGCTTCATCAACAAGCTGGCGCCGCAGATCCCGATCTATTTCATTTCCACGCCATATCTGCTGATGGGGGGGCTGTTCATGCTCTATCTCAGCATTGCGGCGCTGGTCAGTCAGTTTTCCAATGCATTCCTTACCGTTTTCAACGGGCATTAGCCTGCGAATAGTGAGGAAGGTGAGGTTCGATGTAAGCGCGGCCAGAGCAAGGCAGCCGGCGAGAGGTGGCGATGGCGGAAAAAAGCCGTTCTGAAAAGCTGAAGCGACTGGTCGCGGTGCAGCGCCATCTGGAGCGGATCGCGGAAAACGAACTTGCCGACACGACCCGGCAGCGCTCGGAAGTGACCGAAGCGATGGAGCGGGTCATGGATGCCATCGGCTCGACCGACCCCGTGCATATGGCGTTCTCGATCCACTATGCCGACCGCTACGGCCGTCTGACGATCAAGGATCAGCAGCTCGAAAGCATCCAGACCCTTATTCAGATGAAGGTCCAGCAGGAGCGTACGAAGGCCGACCGGCTGGAAGAGCACATGAAGGATGCCCGCGAACTCGAAATGCGGGAGGCCGACGACAATGCGGTCTACGACATTATCGATCAGCGCTTCGCCGGCGCAACGCCAGCCTCCAGCAAGGTTCAAAAACCATAATCGTCGCGATCATGGGGCAAGATTCGCATCGTCAGGTTGCCGATCTGCCCTGACCGTTCGATTCGACATGCCTGAGATAAGCGCCGCGCCGCGCGTCTCTGCGGCATGAATAAGCAGAAGGAGACGTGACGTGGCTATTTCGCCTCCGAGTGATTTGGTTCTCGATGTCGTCAAGGCGGCCAATCCCGCCGAAGTCCAAGCCGCGCAGGCCAAGCTTGCCGCCAACAGGGCCGCTTTTGCCGCCACCAGCCTCGCCGAAAACGGCAACGGTTTCGGTGCGACGGTGGACGCGCTCAACAATGCCTCAACCCAGGCCGGTCTCGCCAACGCCAATGCGCATGCGGCGGGAACCAAGGTCCCGCAAGCCTATCGCAAGTTCGAGTCCATGGTGCTGCAGAACTTCGTGAAGAACATGTTGCCGAGCAGCGAAACGCTCTACGGCAAGGGCTCAGCCGGCGAGATCTGGAAGGGCATGATGGCGGAGCAGCTGGGCGACGCGATCTCCAAGAGCGGCGGCGTTGGCATCGCCGAAAAGATGTATCGGGAGCAGGTCGATAAGATGCGCAATTCCGGCGCCATCAACTCTGCGACCGATGAGAACGACAAGAAGATGGCGCTCAGCGCGATTACCGATTTTCAGCGCAAGACGCTGGCCGCCAGTGATGCCGATAACGACGGCAACACCGGCATCACCAAACAGAATTCACTGACGTCCCAGAAAGCATGAGCGAGGTAGCAAACATGGAAATGATGTCGCAGGACTATCGGATCAAGTCTGTCCTTGGCCGCCTGGAGATGATTATCGACAACGAAAACAATCGGATCGGCAGCGATCCCGAATTCGATCTCAAGGTATCGAACGCGCATAAGAGCCGCTGCCTCTACGAGCTGTCGATGCTGTTTCGCGATACCGATCCTGCCGATCTCGCCGCCCACCATGTCGTGCAGCTGCATGATCTGAAGAAGAAACTGGTTCTGAACGCGCGCCGCGTCGAGGCCCATCTGGAAGCCGTGCGCGCCGTCGCCGAAATTCTGAAGAATGCCGTGCAGAATGCCGATACGGACGGCACCTATTCGCAAGAGCAATTCCGGGTCCGTGAGGCCGGATGATCAAGCTCGCTCTTACCGGCCTGTGGGTCTGCGCCGTAACTTTGGCCTCGGTCTATTTTTCGGTGCAGGTGGCGACGGCGCCCGCGATCAGTCCTGACGATGCCAAGAAGGCGCAGCAGGAACTGGTCAAGGGCGAATCGATCAACGTTCCCGTCATCGCCAACGGCCAGGTGACCGGCTATTTCCTGACGCGCATCTCCTTCATGATGGAGAAGGGCAAGGCAAATGCGCTTCAAATACCTCTGTCGGAGCTGACCACCGACGAACTCTTTTCGCTGCTGGTCGGCAACAAGGCGATCGATATATCCCATGCCCAGAACTTCGACATCGCGGCCTTTCGCAGCGATCTGAAGAAGCGGATGAACGAGCGGCTTGGTGGCGACTATGTCGCCGACGTGCTGATCGAGCAGCTCGACTATCTCTCCAAGGAAGAGACCCATGGCGGGGAGAGCATCGGCAAGAGAACGGTCAAGCCGGTGAAGATCGTGCAGGATGGGGCAAAGGCCAAGGTGCCGGTCGAATAGTATCGCACCGGCTGCAGGGATACCGATCCGTGCACAAATATAAGCAATGCCTTACGCTCCTTTGGCATGCTTAACAAATCCCTGACAGTTTCCGGCAAATCCAACCTTCCTTCCTAACGGAAAGTTGGATTTATCCCGCTATAGATACCTCGAGATGGCGGCGTCAAGCGTGTCAGCAATGCCGGGCAGGAGGTCGTTGGATTGAACCAGGTTGCCGATTTTGCCGTGGTTGCGTCACGCCGCATGATCTTCGATCTGCCGGTATGCGATCTCGACTGGAATGACGCGCTGACTTTCGTTAACGAACTCGCCTCCCTTCCGGTCGGACAGACGTCGATTTCCTTCGTCAACGCCCATAACATGCTTGTCATGCTGGGGGATGACGCCTACCGTAACGTTCTCGCGCGCAATCTGGTGCTTCCCGATGGCGTTGGCCTCGACATTGCCTCGCGCGTCGCTCACGGCGAACCTTTCCCCGCCAATCTGAACGGCACCGATTTCGTGCCTGCGCTGTTGACGTTCATGGAGCGGCCGAAACGGATCGGCCTGTTGGGCGGCAAGCGCTCCGTCGTCGAAAAGGCAGCGGAGAAATTTCGCCAGCACGCTCCGTGGCACCAGTTTTTCGTCGTTTCCGATGGCTTCTTCGATCCGGCGAGAAGCAATGCCGTGACGGCGGAAATCAGCCGCCAGAAGATCGATGTGCTGATCGTCGGCATGGGCACGCCGCTGCAGGAAAAATGGGTCGCCGAACATGTTGGTCCGCAGCACGCACGCCTTGTTCTGACCGTCGGCGCCCTGTTCGATTTCATTTCCGAGACGGTGCCGCGGGCGCCAGGGCTTGTGCGCGCGATGCGCAGCGAGTGGCTGTTCCGTCTCGTACTGGAGCCGGGCAGGCTCTGGCGGCGTTACATGCTGGGCATACCGCTGTTCTTCTATCAGGTTGTCAGGCATCAGTTTGGCCGCAAGGAGCGTGTTCTTCGCGCAGAGCCCCATCCGGTGCCGCAGCGGCGCATTGCACCGCCGGACAAATTGGCAAGTTAGTGTTTGCGAGCTTGGCGTTAACTCTTTCTTTGGCAAGAAAGTTTAGAGTGGGTTAACCATTTGCATTGGTCTTAGACCATGTGCGCGAGATAGCCCGCCATGTTTGAAAGCAAAGCCAGGACCGGATTTTATCCCGACGATGAGGAAACCCAAAAGGTTTCACGGCAATCCGTTCGGCATATCTCCCCCTACGATGAAGATGATGGTTTGGGTAGGGCGGTCGGCCTACGCGCCGCCAACTTCGACGATCCGCGTGATCCGGAACTGCGCGCCATCCTGCGCAGACGGTTGGATGGCGATCCCTATCCGGTGTCCGGCCGTAGAAGATCGCTGGAGAGCGGACCGGCGGCCGCACAGGCTGAAAATATCTCTCCTGCCTACCATGCGGAGCGCCGCCCGTTACCGGAGCGGGCATCGGAGCCCGCGTCCGCTTTGCTGGAATTCGTGCCCGATCTGCTTGAAGGCATGCCCGAGCTTCCGCCGCAGGCCGTCCCCGCTCCTGTTGCCGCTGAACACACATTTCGGGCCGGCCGCTGGTCCTTCAGCCTCCGTGCGCTCTGCTTCGTTGCCGCGACCGCGCTGATGGGAGCGGTCATTCCCATCTTGCTTGCGCCGCCGCCGCGCTACGTCTCGCAAGCAGTGATCCATGCGGAAGGTAATGGCCGCGGGCGTCAGGCCCTGTTGGACGTTGCGGCGAAGCGTATCGTCGCTCCGTCCGTATTGTCCGACATCGTCGCCAGAATGAAGCTTGATCGCGATCCGGAATTTACCGGCAGTCGGACGGGTGCTCTCGGCGTTGCCGTCGAGCTGCTTTCCGGCAGCGGCAACGCGTCCGACGCGCCGTCGCGTGCCCAGGCCGCGCTGCGCAAAGACATTGCTGTCGATATCGATGGTCTGACTGGCCTGCTTCGCCTGATCGTTACGTCTGGCGATCCCGCCAGATCGGCCGACATTGCCAATCGGCTTGTTATTGCCACCCTCTACGATCCGGCTGTTGCAAATGCAGCCGGCACGTCGCTTGGGGTCGAAACGGCGGTTGATCGCAGCCGCAAGGAATTCGATCGCGCCTCTGCCGCCCTTGCCGAATTCAAGGCGCGCTATGGCGAAGACAAAATTGCTGCGGCCGAGACAATGCGGCGGCAGCGTCAGCAGCTGGATATGCAGATAAAGGCAGCCGATCTGGCGGTGCGCACCGCCAAGGCGCGTCTCGCAGCCGTCAAATCGGCGACGCCGGCATCGGTGTTGACCGGCGCATTGTCGGGCGATCTTTCATCTCCAGGGCTCGACGATTTGCGCAGCCGCTACAATGCCGCCAAGTCCCAACTGACCCAGCTTTCGGTACAGCTCGGCCCGCGCCATCCCCGCCTGCTGGCACAGCAGGCAACGGTCGATGATCTCGCGGCCAATATGCGCAGCCAGCTGCAGCGGCTCGCCGTCAGCAGCGAGGCGGACGTGAAAGCGGCTCTGGAAAAGCAGGCGGCGCTCTCGGCGCAAATGACGGCCGCCAGTCAGACGGGGAGCGATATCGACCTCGGTCGCCTCGCGCAGCTGCAGGATGCCGTTACGACAGCACAGAGCCGCTATGAGGTCGATCAGCAGAATGCTGGCATGACGATTTCCGAAGTCAGGCCGCCGCTGACGGTCTTGTCCCAGGCTGTCGCGGCCGCCGCACCGCTGGACGATCAGCTCGTGAGCAATCAGGCCGTCGGCTTCCTCACAGGCCTTGGTTTGGCACTTTGCGCCGTATTCCTGCGCAAAGTGCTGGCTGGTGCCGCGCTGGTGGAAGAGCAGGCAGCCGACGGAAGCATTATGCCGGCAGCCCGCACTTTATCTCACGAGGATGACCTGGAGTTTTCGTCATTGCCGGCGATCGCGCCTGAACCATCGGTGGCTCTTGTCTACGATGCGGCAGGTCAGCCCGGTGTTGCGGATGAGTGGGGCCGTATCCGGCAGGAACTTGCATCCCTGCGTGCCAAGGTCGAAACCTATGCCGCACGCCGGCATCAGGATCGGGGCTGATCGTCCCATCGTTTTCCCTTGCAATTACCCCTTTCAGACACCATAGGGCGTTTGCAGGCAATTCCGTCAGGCGGATGGCCTGTAGATTGCCAGCGAATTCATGATCGGGAGACGAGCGTGACGACAGTGATCGACGGGAAACAAGCGGCAGCTTCGGTGATCGAGGCGGTGAAGGCTGCGGCAGCGGGACTTGAGAAAGAGGCCGGTGTGAAGACCGGGCTTGCGGTCGTCATCGTCGGCGACGATCCGGCCAGCCACACCTATGTCGGCGCCAAGGGCCGCATGGCCAAGGAATGCGGCTTCAACTCCATCCAGCACACGCTGCCGGCGGAAACCACTCAGGAAGAACTGGCCGGGCTCGTCGCCTCGCTGAATGAGGATCCGTCCGTCCACGGCATCCTGGTGCAGCTACCGCTGCCGAAGCATCTTGATTCCGATGCGATCATCCAGTCGATCCGGCCGGAGAAGGATGTCGACGGCCTGCATGTGGTCAATGCCGGCAAGCTGGCGACCGGCGATCTCGAAACCGGGCTGATTTCCTGCACGCCGGCCGGCGCCATGCTTTTGGTGCGCTCTATCCATGGCGAGGACCTGTCGGGTCTGAATGCCGTCGTCATCGGCCGCTCCAACCTGTTCGGCAAACCGATGGCGCAATTGCTGCTTTCCGCCAACGCGACGGTCACGACGGCGCATTCGCGGACGAAGGATCTCGCCTCCGTCGCAAGAGGCGCCGATATCCTGGTGGCGGCCGTCGGCCGTCCGGAGATGGTCAAGGGCGATTGGGTGAAGCCGGGCGCGACAGTCATCGATGTCGGCATCAACCGCATCGATGCGCCGGAACGCGGCGAGGGCAAGAGCCGGCTGGTGGGCGATGTCGCCTACGCGCAAGCATCCGAGGTCGCCGCGGCGATCACGCCGGTTCCTGGCGGCGTCGGGCCGATGACGATCGCGATGCTGATGGCCAATACCGTCATCGCCGCTCATCGGGCCGCAGGCAGAAAGCCGCCGAAGTTCTGAAACGCGTCGCGATCTCCAAGATTCGCTCCCGCGCTTTAGGTCTCTGATTTTGCGCATGTCGTCATCGCAAAACCGCTGCGCACTTTTGCGCGACATGCTTTAAATCGCGATCAATCGGCCGGCGCAACGCCGGTCGAGGCGCGGACGATCAGCTCCGCTTTCCACAATTCCTGCGCGGGGAACGTATCGGTATGCTTGATTTCGCCGATCAGCCGTTCGGCGATGCGCACGCCCGCCGCCCGCAGCGACGAGCGGGTGGTCGTCAGCGGCACGGTGAAGTTTTCCGGCTTGAGCAAGGTCAGCACGTCGTCATGGGCGATCATCGAGATGTCCTCGCCAAGCCTCAGCTTTGCCTGGTTGATGGCACGAACGGCGCCGAGCGCCAGCACGGTACTGGAGCATAGCACTGCGGTTGGGCGCCTCTCCCTCTCCATTTGCAGGATGCGTTCCATGGTGAACAGGCCTTGTTCGTCCGTCATCGCCGTATGGCTGACGCACGCTTCGTCGAGCGCCAGGCCACGCTCGGCAAGGGCCGCATCCACGCCCTTCTTTCGGCGGATGGCGAAATCGAGATAGATCGGGCCGTTCAGGAGAGCGAAGCGCCGATGCCCCAGCTGCAGCAGCAGTTTCGTGGCATCGTAGAAGGCGGCTTCGTTATCGATGTCGAGGAAAGGGTAGTCGGGCTCGGAGCCGATCGAGCGTCCATGCACGAGGAACGGCATGGAGAGCGTTTTCAGCATGTCGAGCCGTGGATCGTGCCCGCGCATATAGTTGACGAAGAGGGCATCGACATTGCCGCTGGCGGCCAGCCGCCGCAACGCGCCGACTTCGTCGTTCGGGTCGGCGGGCGTCAGAACGAAATGGAAGTCATGTCGCAGGGCCTCCTCTCCGAGCCCCGTCAGGAATTCGCTGAAATGCACGTCCGAAGAGTTGCCGGGCGAAGTCGGCATGACAAGCCCGATCGAACCGGCCTTGCCGGTCGCAAGCCTTTGGGCCGCCTTGTTGGGCCGATAGCCGGTTTCCCGAACCGCTTTGAGAACGCGCTCGCGGGTCTCGTGATTGACCTCGGGATATCCGTTCAATGCCCGGCTGACTGTCGTCTGCGACAGCCCCAGCATTTGCGATAGCTGTTTCAGGTTCACGGTGTTCCAGCTCCTCCAACTGCATGCCGCCAAGATGCCGAGGCAACCTCCCGAAAAGCCTCCAGACTTCCAAAGCGCTTTCAATTATGTAGCAGGAGACATGCGAGTGACAAGATAATTAGCAAGGTATTCGGCCGCATTCTATGCTGCAGTGCGAGAAATGCTGTGAATATTGGCGGAAATCTGAAAAGCGCTTGACTTTATCCCGCTCTCAATGGATGACAGGAGTAGCCAAAGCGCTTTGAGGAATGGAGCGTACAGCACGGGATGGTGTTGGGCTCATGGCTTTCGTTATTTGGGAGGACAACGCATGAAAAAGATGTTCTTGATGACCGTTGCCGCCGCCGCTTTGGTGGCCGGCACGGCGATGGCGGCCGATCTGAAGTTCCAGCCTGGTCAGGACTCCAAATTCAACTGGAAGAGCTACGACGACTTCAAGGCCGCGCATGCCGACCTGAAGGGCGAGACGCTGACCATCTTCGGTCCGTGGCGCGGCGAGGACGAGGCGCTCTTCACCAGCGTCCTGAACTATTTCACCGAAGCGACCGGGGTGAACGCCAAATATTCGTCCTCGGAAAACTACGAGCAGCAGATCGTCATCGACACGCAGGCCGGTTCGCCGCCGAATGTCGCAATCCTTCCGCAGCCGGGCTTGCTCGCCAACCTCGCCAGCAAGGGCTATCTGACGCCGCTCGGCGATGATCTTGCCGGCTGGGTCAAGACGAACTACGGCGCCGGCGAAAGCTGGATCGGCTACGGCACCTACAAGGGCAAGGACGGCAAGGATGCCTTCTATGCCTTCCCATACAAGGCCGACCTGAAGTCGCTGGTCTGGTACGTGCCCGAGAATTTCGAAGAAGCCGGCTACAAGGTTCCCACAACGATGGAAGATCTGGTCAAGCTTTCGGACCAGATCGTCAAGGATGGTGGCACGCCCTGGTGCATCGGTTTGGGTTCTGGCGGCGCGACCGGCTGGCCGGCAACCGACTGGGTCGAAGACCTGATGCTGCGCCTGAATACGCCGCAGGATTACGATCATTGGGTCGACAACTCGCTGAAGTTCAATGATCCGAAGGTCGTCGCGGCGATCGAGGAATTCGGCAAGTTTGCGAAGAATCCGAAATATGTCGCCGGCGGCGTCGCAGCGGTTGCCTCGACCGACTTCCGCGACAGTCCAAAGGGCCTCTTCACGGTTCCGCCGAAGTGCTACATGCACAAGCAGGCATCCTTCATTCCGTCCTTCTTCCCGGAAGGCACCAAGCTCGGCCAGGATGCGGACTTCTTCTACTTCCCGCCTTTCGCCTCGCATCCTGAACTCGGCAAGCCGGTGGAAGGTGCCGGTACGCTTGCTGCCATCACCAAGGACTCCAAGGCTGCCCGTGCCTTCATCCAGTTCCTGCAGACGCCGATCGCCCAGGAAGTCTGGATGGCGCAATCGGGCTTCCTGACGCCTTACAAGGCCGTCAACACCGCCGCCTACGCCAACGATACGCTGCGCAAGGAAGGTGAGATCCTGACCACCGCCACCACGTTCCGCTTCGACGGTTCAGACCTGATGCCGGGCAAGATCGGTGCAGGCTCGTTCTGGACCGGCATGGTGGATTTTGTCGGCGGCAAGTCCGCACAGGATGTTGCCGACAGCATCCAGAAGTCCTGGGACGCCATCAAGTAAGACATCATAGTCCCATCGCCGCCGGCAAATCGCCGGCGGCGCCATTCAGCATATGACGGCCCGCTTTCCTGCGCGGCCGATGCCGAACGGGTGGCTTCCAGCAGGCAAATTCGGGGAGGGAATGGATGTTTTCGCAGATCGTATCGGCGATTGGCGCCATGATATTCGGCGTTGCCATTTGCGCCGCTTATTTCTGGTTTTCAAACAAGCTTTTGGACTTGATTTTCCCGGCGCGGGAGGGCGACGACGTCCATCGGGCCGCCGTCAACCTTCGCCGTCGCGGTCTCATCCGGCCCTGGCTGTTCCTCGGGCCGGCGCTGTTCCTGCTCGTCCTCTATCTCGTCTATCCGGTGGTGGCGACGTTCATCCTGTCCTTCTATGGACCCGACGGTAACAAGTTCGTCGGCGGCGCCAACTATGTCTGGGCGCTCAACGACACCGAATTCCGCCAGTCGATCTTCAACAACATTCTCTGGCTTGCCGTCGTGCCGGCTGCCTGCACCTTCTTCGGCCTCGTCATCGCCGTCATGACCGACCGCATCTGGTGGGGCAACATCGCCAAGGCTGTCATCTTCATGCCGATGGCGATCTCCTTCGTCGGCGCCTCCGTCATCTGGAAGTTCATCTACGAATATCGCGGCGGCACCGACGTGCAGATCGGTCTGCTCAACGCCGTCGTTCAGCTTTTCGGCGGCACGCCGGAGGTCTGGATCACCATTCCCTTCTGGAACAACTTCTTCCTGATGGTCATGCTCATCTGGATTCAGACCGGCTTCGCCATGGTCATCCTTTCTGCCGCGCTGCGCGGGATTCCGGAGGAAACCATCGAAGCTGCCGTTATCGACGGCGCCAATGGCTGGCAGATCTTCTGGAAGATCATGGTGCCGCAGGTCTGGGGCACGATCGCCACGGTCTGGACGACCATCACCATCCTCGTCCTCAAGGTTTTCGACATCGTGCTGACCATGACCAATGGCCAGTGGAATACGATGGTGCTCGCCAACCTGATGTTCAACTGGATGTTCCGCGGCGGCGGCGACAGCGGCCGAAGCGCCGTCATCGCGCTCGTCATCATGATTGCGGTCACGCCGATCATGATCTGGAACATCCGCCGTGCAAACGCTGAAATGAAGGGGCGCTGACATGATGGGAAATCTCGGTCGCATCGGTCCCGCCCGCATCTTCGTTCATGCCGCGGTGCTGCTCATCGTCTTCCTCTGGCTGCTGCCGACGCTCGGCATTTTCGTGACCGCGCTGCGCGAAAGGGATCAGATCGTCGCTTCCGGCTGGTGGACGGCATTTGCCGGCTCCTCGCGTACGACGGCCGCCCGTCTCGACGGGCCGGACAAGGCCAAGCCAGAGGGCGCAAATTTCGTGATATCGGGCACGCTCAACGTTGAAGGCGGCGGAAAGATTCAGTCCTTTGGCCTGCGTGTGCAGGAGCCGGCCGCCTACAAGGCCGGCGCGCCGGCAGCGCTGGAGAACGGCGAGACGCTGACGATCAACGCCGATGGCAGCTACCGCTATCAGAAGAGCGGTCCGTTCGGAGCGGACGCGCGCGCCAAGCGCGTTTACCTCACCGTCGCCACGCCGCCGCAATTTACATTCGACAACTACCGCACGGTTCTCGGCGGCGAAGGTATAGGCCAGTCCTTCATCAATTCGCTGACGGTGACGATCCCGGCGACCGTCATTCCGATCCTGATCGCCGCCTTTGCGGCCTATGCGCTTGCCTGGATGGAGTTTCCCGGCCGCGCGATCCTGATCGCGCTGGTGGTCGGCCTGATCGTCGTGCCGCTGCAGATGTCGCTGATTCCCCTCCTGCGCATCTATAACGAGATCGGCCAGATCTTCGGCGTGCCGTCGAAGACCTATCCGGGCATCTGGATGGCGCATACGGCCTTCGGCCTGCCGCTCGCCATCTACCTGCTGCGCAACTACATTTCCGGCCTGCCCAAGGAAATCATCGAATCCGCCCGCGTCGATGGCGCCAGCGATTTCGATATCTTCGTCAGGATCATCCTGCCGCTGTCATTCCCGGCATTGGCCTCCTTTGCGATCTTCCAGTTCCTCTGGGTGTGGAACGACCTTCTGATCGCCATGGTCTTCCTCGGCACGGACAAGGATCACCTCGTGCTCACGGCGGCCCTCAACGCGCTGCTCGGCTCGCGCGGCGGCAACTGGGAAATCCTGACGGCATCGGCTTTCGTCACAATTATTATTCCGCTCCTCGTCTTCTTCGGTCTGCAGCGCTATCTCGTGCGCGGTCTGCTCGCCGGGTCGGTGAAGGGGGGCTGATTCAAAAACGCGCACTTACTACAGGACCCAATCAGCATGAGCATTGCCCCTCAATCGGCTAAGGAAGTTGACAAGGACTGGTGGCGCGGCGCCGTGATCTATCAGATCTATCCGCGCTCCTACCAGGACTCCAACGGTGACGGCATTGGCGACCTCAAGGGCATCGCCGTCCGCCTGCCGCATGTGGCAGCGCTCGGCGTCGATGCCATCTGGATTTCGCCCTTCTTCACCTCGCCGATGCGCGATTTCGGCTACGACGTCTCCAACTACGAGGATGTCGATCCGATCTTCGGTTCAATGGCCGATTTCGACGCGATGGTGATGGAAGCCCACCGCCTCGGCATCAAGGTGATGATCGATCTCGTGCTGTCGCACAGTTCTGACCGCCATCCCTGGTTCGTCGAAAGCCGTTCGAGCAAGGGTAACCCCAAGGCCGATTGGTATGTTTGGGCCGATGCCAAGCCGGACGGCACGCCGCCCAACAACTGGCTGTCGATCTTCGGCGGCTCGGCTTGGGCCTGGGATCCGACCCGCATGCAATATTACCTGCACAACTTCCTGACCTCGCAGCCGGATATGAACCTGCACAATCCGGAGGTGCAGGACCGCCTGCTCGACGTCGTGCGCTTCTGGCTCGACCGTGGCGTCGACGGCTTCCGTCTCGATACCATCAATTTCTATTTCCACGATAAGGAATTGCGCGACAACCCGGCGCTGGAACCTTCGCGTCGCAACGCGTCCACAGCACCGGCCGTCAATCCCTATAACTTTCAGGAGCATCTCTACGACAAGAACCGGCCGGAAAACCTGGAGTTCCTGAAGCGCTTCCGTGCCGTTCTGGAGGAATATCCGGCCATTGCCGCCGTCGGCGAAGTCGGCGACAGCCAGCGCGGTCTCGAAATCGTCGGCGAATATACCTCCGGCGGCGACAAGATGCACATGTGCTACGCCTTCGAATTCCTGTCACCGGATGCTCTTTCGCCGGATCGCGTCGAGGAGGTCATGAATGACTTCGATGCGGCAGCTCCGGAAGGCTGGGCTTGCTGGGCCTTCTCCAACCATGACGTCGTGCGCCATGTCAGCCGCTGGGGCAATCTGGTTGCCGACCGCGATGCCTTCGCCAAGCTCTATGCGGCGCTGCTGCTGACGCTGCGCGGTTCCGTCTGCCTCTATCAGGGTGAGGAGCTGGCACTGACGGAAGCCGATCTTGCCTATCAGGATTTGCAGGATCCTTACGGCATCCAGTTCTGGCCGGAGTTCAAGGGCCGCGACGGCTGCCGCACGCCCATGGTCTGGGACAGCCAGGTGGCGCAGGGTGGCTTTTCGACCGTGAAGCCTTGGCTGCCGGTGCCGGTCGAACACATCCTGCGTGCCGTCAGCGTGCAGCAGGGCGATGAAAATTCGGTGCTCGAGCAATACCGCCGCTTCCTCGCCTTCCGCAAGCAGCATCCTACCTTCGCCAAGGGCGAGATCGCCTTTTCGGAACCGCAGGGCGACGTGCTGATCTATACCCGCATTTATGCCGGCGAAATCATTCTGTGCGCCTTCAACATGAGCCCCGTCGAAGTCATGGCAATCCTGCCTGAAGGTAATTGGCAGGCATTGACGGGACACGGCTTTACCAGCAACAACTACGGCAACAAGATCGATATTCCGGCCTGGGGCGCTTATTTCGCGCGTCTTGCCTGAGCCTTTGGGAGGAGGGAGCATAATGACGGGACTTGTTCTGAAGGATATCAAGAAATCCTATGGCAGCGTGCATGTGCTGCACGGTATCGATCTGGAGATCAACGAGGGCGAATTCATCGTTTTCGTCGGCCCCTCCGGCTGCGGCAAGTCCACCTTGCTCAGGATGATTGCCGGGCTGGAAAGCATCACGGCCGGGGATATGATGATCGCCGGTCAGAAGGTGAACGAGGTGCCGCCGTCGCGGCGCGGCATCGCCATGGTCTTCCAGTCCTATGCCCTCTATCCGCATATGACCGTTTACGACAATATGGCCTTCGGTATGCGCATTGCAGGCGAAAGCAAGCAGGAGATCGACCGTCGCGTGCGTTCGGCGGCAGCGAGCCTCCAGCTCACGCAATATCTGGAACGCCTGCCGAAGGCGCTTTCGGGCGGTCAGCGCCAGCGCGTCGCCATCGGCCGCGCCATCTGCCGCAACCCGAAGGTCTTCCTGTTCGACGAGCCGCTCTCGAACCTCGATGCCGCGTTGCGCGTCGCGACCCGCATCGAGATCGCCAAACTCAGCGACTCCATGCCCGAGACGACGATGATCTACGTCACCCACGACCAGGTGGAAGCCATGACGCTTGCCGACCGTATCGTCGTGCTGTCGGCCGGCCGAGTTGAGCAGGTCGGCGCTCCCCTCGAACTCTACGAGCGCCCGGCCAATCTCTTCGTCGCAAAATTCATTGGCTCGCCGGCCATGAACATCATTCCGGCGACGGTCACCGAGACCGGTGCGACGACGACCGTAACGCTGACCGGCGGCAAGTCGGTAACGCTCGACATGCCGACGGAGGCTTCCGAGAAGGGTAAGACGGCGAGCTTCGGCGTGCGCCCAGAAGATCTGCGTATCGCGACGGGCGAAGACTATCTTTTTGAAGGCGAGGTCTCGATCGTCGAGGCGCTCGGCGAAGTGACGCAGCTCTATCTCGAAGGCCTGGTCGATGGCGAACCGATCATTGTCAAGATCCCCGGCATTGCGGACATTCATCGCGGTCAGAAGATGCGCTTTGCTGCCGACCGGCAGAAGCTGCATCTCTTCGACGCCGCTGGCCATTCCTATCGCAAATAGCCGCTGACTGGATGCGCTGGCCCGAGTAAAAATGAACAACAAAATTCATCTTGGGGTGGCGCATTCAAACCTTCTGTTAAACACCCGCTGATAGTCTCGCCTTCATAATATAACCTCCAGAGGTTTACTAGGATGGCCGCGTTCGGCAGAGCTAATTCAGGTCAGCATTTCCTCAATAAGGAAGAATCCTTCATGTATGACCGCGAAGTGCGGTTTCGCATGGAAGACACGATGAACGCAGCACGCCTTGAATACACCGAAAAGGGCGTGATGAATCTTGCGTCCCGCCGCTGTGATATTATCCGCATCTCGCAGAGCAGCGCGGTTCTCGCGATCCTCACCCAGTATAATCTGCCCAAGCAGTTCTATCTCGATATCCCGGACGCGCGCATTACCAAGATCGGCTGCATACTGATGAAGGTCTTCTCCAACAATACGGTGGAAGTCCGTTTCCTGCGCCTTCTCACAGAGAAGGAAATGAACAAGATCTTCGTTTACAGCACGCATCCGGCCCATAAGAATCGCGTGCTCGATATCCGCGCCTGATCGACGGGCACGCAAACGGGCGTAGCGATCCACGCGGCGGACGGTTCAGATTTCCGTCCGCCATTTTTCGAGCGCATCCTCAAGAGACGTGATCAGCGGCAGCGATGCCGTTCTGCTGAAATCCGGCGACAATCTCAGTGGCGGAACAGGACGCTTGCGCCCTGATCCGCTGGTCCTGCGGCGTGGCGGAACGGAGCGAAGAGCTCGCGGCCCATGCCGAACTCGTTTTCCGAGAGATCGGCTGTAACAGGCTCGCGCTCGGCCATGTCAGCGGCATCGACCAGCACCTCCAGCGTGCCGGCGACTGCGTCGATGCGGATGATGTCACCCTCTTTGATCCGAGCGATTGGACCGCCGTCGATGGCTTCCGGCGTCACATGGATGGCGGCCGGGACCTTGCCCGATGCGCCCGACATGCGGCCGTCGGTCAAGAGCGCCACGCGGAAGCCGCGATCCTGCAGCACGCCGAGCGCCGGCGTCAGCTTGTGCAGCTCCGGCATGCCGTTGGCCTTCGGCCCCTGGAAGCGGACGACGGCGACGAAATCGCGGTTCAGCTTGCCGTCCTTGAAGGCCTGCTGCATTTCCAGCTGATCGTGGAAGATCACGGCCGGCGCTTCGACGATGTGGCGCTCGGGCTTAACGGCGGAAATCTTGATGACGGCCTTGCCGACATTGCCGCGCAGCATTTTCAGGCCGCCATTGCTCTGGAAGGGCGTCTCGATGCTTGCCAGCACTTTCGGGTCGTGGCTCTTGTCCGGGGCGGGCTCGCGCACGACATTGCCGTCGGCGCCTAGTTTCACGTCGATGGAGTAGCTCTCGAGACCTTGGCCGTAGACGGTGCGCACGTCATCGTGCAGCAGACCCTTCTTCAGAAGTTCCTTGATGAGGAAGCCCATGCCGCCGGCGGCATGGAAATGATTCACGTCGGCAAGCCCGTTCGGATAGACGCGGGCAAGCAGGGGGATGACATCGGAAAGCTCGGAAATATCCTGCCAGGTGAGCACAATGCCGGCGGCGCGCGCCATGGCGATGAGGTGCATGGTGTGGTTCGTCGAACCGCCGGTCGCGTGCAGGCCGACGACGCCGTTGACGATCGAGCGCTCGTCGATCATCTCGCCAGCCGGCGTGAATTCGTTACCCATGGCGGTGATCGCAAGCGCACGCTTGGTCGCTTCGCGGGTCAGGGCTTCGCGCAACGGCGTGCCGGGATTGACGAAGGAGGCGCCCGGCATGTGGAAACCCATGATTTCCATCAGCATCTGGTTCGAATTGGCCGTGCCGTAGAAGGTGCAGGTGCCGGGGCCGTGATAGGATTTGGATTCTGCCTCGAGCAGTTCCGCGCGGCCGACCTTGCCTTCCGCATAGAGCTGACGCACGCGCGATTTCTCGTCGTTCGGCAGGCCCGAAGTCATCGGCCCGGCGGGAATGAAGACCGCAGGCAGATGGCCGAAGGAGAGGGCGGCGATGACGAGGCCAGGGACGATCTTGTCGCAGACGCCGAGGAAGACGGCCGCATCGAACATATTGTGCGACAGGCCGACAGCTGCCGACATCGCAATCAGGTCGCGCGAGAAGAGCGAGAGCTCCATGCCCGGCTGTCCCTGCGTGACACCGTCGCACATGGCCGGCACGCCGCCGGCAACCTGCGCAATGCCGCCCGCTTCGGCCGCAGCCTGGCGGATGATGGCAGGATAGGTCTCGAAGGGCTGATGCGCCGAGAGCATGTCGTTGTAGGAGGTGATGATGCCGAGATTGGGCACCTGGTCTCCCGCCAGTGCGTCCTTCTCGGAGGGGGAACAGATGGCAAAGCCATGCGCAAGATTGGCACAGCCGAGCACGGAACGTTGCGCGCCCTTCGTTGCGGCATTGCGCAGGCGATCCAGATAGCTTTCGCGTGTCGGCTTCGAGCGCTCGGCTATGCGTGCGGTAATCTTGGCAATGCGGGCGTCAGCGGCCATGGTCGATCTGCCTCCGTCTGTTCTGCGCGTTGCCCGGAAGATCGACTTCGATCTATCTTGTAAAAGGCGCGGCGCGGGGTCCAAAAGTCAATGCTCTGCCGGCGCACCCTTGCGGGCGCATGGCGCAGCACATGTTGCTGTGTCTTCAGGGTTCGATGACGAGGCCTGCCGGCCGTGTCACGGAGCCCAATAAATCTCGACCGGAGAAGCGGCCCGGCGCAGCATGGCGCGGATCGGCATCTCGGTTTCCTCGCCTGCAGCTTCCGCCTTGGCGAGGACATCCTTCTTTCCCTCTCCCTCGATATGGAGCACCAGCAATCGGGCATCCTGAAGGCTGGAGAAAGTGAACGTCAGCCGCGGCTCGCCGGCACCTTCCGCTTCCATCGTGATGATGCCGCGCGGGGTGTTCGGATCGAGTGCAGCCTTGAGATTGCTGCCGCCCGGAAAGAAGGAAGCCGTGTGGCCGTCATTGCCCATGCCGAGGATGGCGACATCGAAGGGATGGCCGACAGCCTTGGTTTCTTCCGTGGCAATAACTGCAGCCTCCTCAACGGAAGCCGCCGCTTGATAGAGCGGGAGGAACCTAGCCGCCGCCGCCTTGTCCTTCAGCAGGTTTTCCTGAACGAGCAGGTGGTTCGAGCGCGGATTATCCGCCGGCACGAACCGTTCGTCGACGAGGGTGACCGTTACCTTGTCCCAGTCGATCGAGCGCGATGACAGCGACTGGAAGAAAGCCTTCGGCGTCGAGCCGCCGGAGACCGCGATGCTTGCGGAGCCGCGCGTCGCGATGGCCGCCGAGAGGGTCTCGGCCACCTTGTCTGCGAGCTTGCCGGCGAGTTCGGCACCATTGGCAAATGCATGCATGTTCGCTGTCATCGTGGTCGTCCCGGTTTAGATGTCGTCGTGCCAGGTGCGGCCGTCACGCTCGATGAGCGCAATAGCCTGGCTCGGACCCCAGGTGCCGGCCGTATAGCCCTGCACCTGCTGTCCTGCCTCTTCCCAACCCTTGAGGATCGGATCGACCCATTCCCATGCGGCTTCCACTTCGTCGCGGCGCATGAACAGCGTCTGGTTGGAGCGGATGACGTCCATCAGCAGGCGCTCATAGGCGTCCGGATTGCGGACGTTAAAGGCAGCCGCGAAGCTCATGTCGAGCGAGACGTTGCGCAGGCGCATGCCGCCCGGACCCGGATCCTTGATCATCAGCGACTGCTTGACGCCTTCATCCGGCTGCAGGCGGATGATGAGCTGGTTGGCGACGATGCGGCCGGCGGCCTGATCGAAGATCGTGTGCGGAATGTGCTTGAAGGTGATGACGATCTCCGACACGCGGCCGGCAAGGCGCTTGCCGGTGCGGATGTAGAAGGGAACGCCGGCCCAGCGCCAGTTGCCGATTTCGGCCTTAATGGCAACGAAGGTTTCGGTGTTGGAGACGCCGCCTTCCAGCTCGTCGAGATAGCCCTTGACCGGGCCGCCTGCCGAAGCACCGGCGCGATACTGGCCGCGAACCGTCGCCTGCTCGACATTGGAGGCGTCGATCGGCTTCAGCGCGCGCAGAACCTTGAGCTTCTCGTCGCGAACGGCTTCCGAATCCATGGAGGAGGGAATTTCCATCGCTGTCAGGCACAGGAGCTGCAGGATGTGGTTCTGCACCATGTCGCGGAGCGCACCGGCCGTGTCGTAGTAGCCGGCGCGGCCTTCGAGACCGACCGATTCCGCCACTGTGATCTGCACATGGTCGATATGGTTGGCGTTCCACAGCGGTTCGTAGAGAGCGTTGGCAAAGCGCAGCGCCATCAGGTTCTGCACCGTTTCCTTGCCGAGATAGTGATCGATACGGAAGATTTGCTCTTCCTTGAAGACCTTGCCGATCGTGTCGTTGAGCTGCAGTGCGGACGCCAGATCGCGGCCGATCGGCTTTTCGACGACGATGCGGGTCTGCCTGGTGATCAGCTTGTGATCGTGGATCTTCTGCGAGATATCGCCGAAGATCCCCGGAGCGACGGCCAGATAGAAGGCGCGCACGCGTTCCTTGCCTTCGTCCAGAAGCTTCTTGAGCTGATCCCAGCCGGCATCGCTGCGCGCATCGACCGGCACGTAGAACAGGCGAGCCAGGAACTTCTTGACCTCGGCGTCGTCATATTCGCCCTTCTTCAGGTGTTCCTTCAGGGCGGCGTCGGCAAACTTGCGGTATTCTTCGTTGGAAAGCGCGCTGCGTGAAGCACCGATGATGCGCGTCGGCTCGGAAAACTGGCCTTCGACCTGACGATGGTAAAGAGCTGGCAGGAGCTTGCGCTCGGCAAGGTCGCCGCTGCCGCCGAAAACGACATAATCAAATGGTTCAACGGGAATGATCTGGCTGCTCATGAGCTATCTCTCAATCGGTCTTGGTTGAGGCCCCTTTTAATCTAATCGATTTAAAAAGGCCAGTGTGCATCGCAAAATTCAGACTCGGCTTTTTAGAGCGGATTGCCGGCGGAAGAAATCATTCTTACGGTTTTAAAACCTGTCGCGTAGCGCAAACCACGAGAGCGCCAGGAACAGCAGCGGCGCCCGCATGCGCGCACCGCCGGGGAAGGGCGGTATGTTCAGCTCCTTGAAGAGATGAAGCTCGTCCGCATTCCCGAGAACCGTTTTCGCATAGAGTTTACCGCAATAATTTGACAGCATCACCCCATGTCCGGAATAGCCGCCGATGGAGGTGACGCCAGGCATGACCTCGCGCACGAAAGGCTGCCTCGGCATGGTGATGCCGACCGAGCCGCCCCAGGCATAGTCGATCCTGACATCGCTGAGAGCGGGATAGATTTCGGTGATCTGCCGACGGATATGCTGCGTTATGTCGCGCGGATTGTCGGCCGTATAAGCCTCGCGCCCGCCGAACAGCAGCCGCCCATCCCTCGATTTGCGGAAGTAACGCACGACGAAGCGCGAATCGGCGACCGCCTCATTGCCGGGCAGCACGGTCGGAAACCGATCAAGCGGTTCAGTCGCGCCGATGAAGGAGCGAATCGGCATGACATGGCTCGCCGTCACCGGCTCCAGGCTGCCGATATGGCCGTTGCAGGCGATCAGCACCCGGTCGGCAGTGATCTCGCCGCCATCCGTTTCGACGATCGTCTTGCCGCCCGTTTGGCGAAAGCCTTCCGCCTTGGTCATTTCAAAGAGCGAAGCGCCGGCTTCTGCCGCAACGCGGGCAAGGCCGATGAGCAGTTTCAGCGGGTGGATATGACCCGTGCCTATATCCCGCACGCCGTAGAGATAGAATTGCGACCCCAGCCGCTCCCGGGTTTCGGTCTCGTCCATGAATTTCATGTGCGGATAGCCGTAGCGGGTCGCGGCGATCTCGACACTGTCCATGTAGTCGCGCTTATAGCGGTGTTTGTGCGTGACATTCATCTGACCGGGCAGGAAATCGATGTCGATGCCATGCTCGGCGGAGAAATCGAGGAGATGCCGCTTGGCGTCTTCGGCCAGATCAAACAGGGCCTTCGACCGCTCGTAGCCGATCTTCTCTTCCATCTCTTCCGGCCACCAACGCTGACCGGTGCCGAGCTGTCCGCCATTGCGGCCGGAGGCGCCGTCGCCGAAGCGGTTGGCATCGATCAATACGACCTCGGCGCCACCCTTGGCGAGATTATAGGCCGCCTGAAGGCCGGTATAGCCGCCGCCGACGATTGCGACATCAGCCCGGCGCGAGCCATCGAGCTTCGGATAGGTCGCGCGCGGGCCGACGGTCGCCTGGTAGAAGGAAAGGCCGGGGGCAATCGGGCTTTGCCATGTTTCCTGCAGCGTCATGAGCGCTTCCTTCACACGTTGAGCAGAAGGAATTCCCGCTCCCACGGGCTGATCACTTGCATGAAGGTTTCGAATTCGCCGCGTTTGACACCGACATAGATGTCGATGAAGTCCTTGCCCAGGACCTCTTCGAAAGCCGGCTCGCCTTCCAGGAGCGCAATGGCTTCGAGAAGCCCGCGCGGCAGGTCGATGGAACCTTCGTTGGCGGAATCCTCGGTCGGCGCCGTCGGCTCCACCTGCTTCATGATGCCGAGCAGGCCGGAGGCGAGCGAGGCGGCGAGCGCCAGATAGGGATTGGCGTCGGAGCTCGGCAGCCGGTTTTCGACGCGCCGCGCCTGCGGATCGGAAACCGGCACGCGGAAGGCGGTGGTGCGGTTGTCGTAGCCCCAGGCATTGTTGACCGGGCAGGACATGTTCGGCGCCAGTCGGCGGTAGGAATTCACATAGGGTGCGAGCATGGCAAGCGCATTCGGCACATAGCGCTGCATGCCGCCGATGAAGTGGAAGAATTCCGGCGAGGGGCTGCCGTCCGGATTGGTGAAGACGTTCCTGCCGGTCTCGATGTTCACGACCGACTGATGGATATGCATGGCCGATCCCGGCTGGCTCTGCATCGGTTTGGCCATGAAGGTTGCATAAATGCCGTGCTTCAGCGCCGCCTCGCGGATCGTGCGCTTGAACATGAACACTTGGTCCGCAAGTTCGATCGGATCGCCATGACGCAAGTTGATTTCCAACTGCGCCGGCCCTTCCTCATGGATCAGCGTGTCGATCTCCAGACCCTGCTTCTCGGAGAAATGATAGATGTCGTCGATCAGTTCGTCGAATTCGTTGATGCCGGCGATCGAATAGCCCTGACCGCCAAGGATGGAACGGCCGGAGCGGCCTTTCGGCGGATGCAGCGGATAGTCCGGATCGTCGTTCTTGGCGACGAGGTAGAATTCGATTTCCGGTGCCACCACCGGTTTCCACCCGCGCTCGCGGTAGAGTCCCATGATCCGCTTCAGGACATTACGCGGCGTGTAGGAGACTTCCTGGCCTTCGGAGTTGACGATATCGCAGATCACCTGCGCGGTCGGATCGCTCTCCCAGGGCACGACCGAAAGCGTCGACAGGTCGGGTACAAGCTTCAGGTCGCTGTCGCGCGGCTCGTAGCGGAAGCTTTCGGTCTCCTCCGGATATTCGCCGGAGATCGTGTGTCGATAGATCGCCGACGGCAGCGCCAGTGAGGTGTTGGAGGTGAATTTCGAAGTCGGCATCATCTTGCCGCGTGGCACGCCGGCAAGGTCGGGCGTGATGCATTCTATGTCCTCGATCCCGCGCGCCCGCAGCCATTGGGCCGCTTCTTTCCAGTTTGCCACGCCGCGCGCCGATCTCAGACCAGGAGGTACCGTAGGGGTTTTGGAGACGGGTATGGAAGCTTTCAGCGGGGTCTTTCTAGCGGGCATAAAACACCGTATTTGGGTTAATCGGTGAGTGCATCATAACTGCAGTTTGCCAATTGGCGAGGGGGAAAACCGCTCGGACTTTCGCCGTATGATGGAAAAATGACGAGAGCGTACGGCGAAGAATAAAGGGCTGAAGTGTGGCTGGCAGATATGATGTGATCGTCCTCGGCGCGGGTGCGGCAGGCATGATGTGCGCCATTCGCGCCGGCCGGCGCGGGCGGTCCGTCGTCGTGCTCGATCACGCCGCAGCGCCGGGCGAAAAGATCCGCATTTCCGGAGGCGGCCGCTGCAATTTCACCAACATCAATGCTGGCCCGAAGAACTTCCTGTCGGCCAATCCGCATTTCGCCAAATCGGCATTGGCTCGTTTCACGCCCCAGGATTTTATCGCCATGGTCGAGCGCCACGGCATCGCTTGGCATGAGAAGGCGCTCGGCCAGCTTTTCTGCGACAACAGCGCCAAGGACATCATCCGCATGCTGACCGACGAGATGCAGGCGGCTGGCGCGGAACTGCGATTGCGAACGGAGATCGGCAGCATCGAGAAAAGTGCCGGCGGTTATCGTATCCATACATCCGAAGGCGTTTTCGAAGCATCCTCGCTGGTTGTCGCCACGGGCGGCAAATCGATCCCCAAGATGGGCGCGACCGGTTTTGCCTATCGCATTGCCGAGCAATTCGGCCTGCCTGTGGTCGAAACCCGGCCCGGCCTCGTGCCGCTGACGCTCGATCCGCAACTGCTTCAGCGCCTGGCGCCGCTGTCCGGCATCGCCGCGCCTGCCGAGATCCGCCACGGCAAGACATCCTTCCGCGAAGCCCTGCTTTTTACCCATCGCGGCCTCAGCGGTCCCGCGATCCTGCAGATTTCCTCCTATTGGCGGGAGGGCGAGGAGATTACCGTCGCGATCGAGCCCGATATCGATATCCTTGCGCTTCTCAAGAAAGCCAAGCAGGCGAGCGGCCGGCAATCGGCGCAGACGGCGCTTGCGGAAATCCTGCCGAAACGCCTGGCACAGCATATCGTCGAGAGCGAAGGCATAACCGGCAACATGGCCGATCAATCCGACAAGCGCCTGCAGCAACTCGGGTCAGCCATCCAGTCGTGGCGTGTCAAACCATCGGGCTCCGAAGGCTATCGCACGGCGGAAGTGACGCTTGGCGGCGTCGATACGGCCTGCCTCGATTCGCGGACGATGCAGGTAAAGACCATTCCCGGCCTGTTTTTCATCGGCGAGTGCGTCGATGTGACGGGCTGGCTCGGCGGCTATAATTTCCAATGGGCGTGGGCGTCCGGCCATGTCGCAGGCGAGGCGGCCTGAATTGACCTTGCCAATGGGCGGCGAAGCGGGCAAAGAACGCCTCTGACGCGAAATATTCCATGGGGCAATCATGACGTTCAGAGCCAAAATACTCCGCCGCGCCGCTCTCTCAGGCATTGCGGCGGCCGCAGCAATGTCGCTTGGCATGCTTGCCGTCACGGCATCGGGAGTCGGCGCTGCCTCCGGGCAGTGCAAGAAGCTGGATCCCAACGGCAGGGATAGGGGAGGCGACACGAATTTCGCCATTGCGATACGTGACAAGAAGGCCGATCTCGTCAAGAAAATGCTGACTTGCGGCGCCGAGGTGAACCTGAAGACGACGGAAGGCTGGTATCCGCTGCATACTGCCGCCTATTACGGCCCTGCCGACATGATTGATCTGCTGGTTTCCAAAGGCGCGGACATCAATGCACGAGGCGATTTCGATGGCTGGACGCCGCTGCATATGGCGACCCAGCAGCGCGATCCGGCCGTCGTCAAGGCTTTGCTGAAGGATGGCGCCGACAAGACCATCAAGTCGACCAGCGGCAAGACGGCCGCCGAAATGGCTACAGATCCGGCAATCGCCGCATTGTTGAAGTAGCCCGCTTGGCCGCACAAATCCCGAACCTGTTACGGTTAGCCGCAAAGCTCGTGGCTAACCTCTGGTTTCGCCGTTTTCTTTTCCTACATTTTTGTTTTGTATGTTGCCTGTTGCGGGAGCGGCCTTTTGCCGGTTATCGTGTCAGTGCGAAAATGGGAATATACTCATGAACAGAACAAAGCGTCGTGCTCGTGCCATTGCAATCGCTCAAACCCGTGACAATACCAAGCTCATGGTTGCGAGACTTTTGATGCTGGCGACCGGTGTGACCGCTGCCTGCATTGCGTTGCTGGCGGTACGCGGCTACTGATATCGAGCCGCTTTATTGTTCTTGGCCGTCGCTGGGTGACGGCCTGTGCCCGTGCGGATAGCGATTTTCCGTTCGTTTTCAGCGTTTGATTGTATGTTGCGGGTTACGCGCCCTCCCTTATCTGAAAATTAATTAATCGCACCGACAATCTCAGGCGATTTATTGGGGTGCTCTACTGCAAGTTGGAGCTGAAGCAATGATTGCTTCCTGACATCACTCGGGATCCCTGCCTGCAGATACTTCAAGAACGATGGTTATACATCCGGTCAGCGCCGAGGCGGCGTCGACGGGGGAGCGGTGTGTGAGAGGTCTGGGCCACTATGTTCATTGATAAGATATTGTCGCGTTTCAAGATCAAGACGAAGGTTCTGATATTCGTTCTGCCGTTCGTTATCAGCATTTCTGCCGTAGGCCTCACGGGGCTTTATGCGTCGGGCCTGCTGCAGGGGCGCATGGAGATATCCAACAGCGTGCTGCAATCGCTGACCGGCTTCAAGAATCTCTACGGTTCGATGGACGACTTCCTGCGCATCACCAACACGCAGCAACGCGACAAGCTCTATGCGGACATCAAATCCCAGCAGGGCGTGCTCAACGCGACGCTAGGGCAGCTTGGCCAGGAAGCGGAAGGCCGCGACAATCTGAACGAGGCGATTGCCAAGACCGCTGAAATGTCCAATCTCGTCGGCAGGCTGTGGTCGCTGCACGAGCAGGAGCTCTCCGTGCGCAAGACGATTGACGACGCGCAGCGCGCCTTGATCAGCGCCCGCTTCAACGTCAACTTCAACAGCCAGCAGCTTGAAGACCGGATGCGCCAGGATCAGGCGGACGCAACCTCGACCCTGCGCTCGGCCGACCGGCTGCTGAAGGGCGGCGATATGCTGGCCTCCGTCGCGGAAGATTTCAACAAGGCAGCCACGCCGGCCGACAAGGTCAAGCTTCTGAAGGATCGTTTGCCGGATCTGAACAAAGCGCAACGCTCCATCGACCTCGCATTGCCGCAGAACCAGAAAAGCGTCGTCCAGTCGCTGGCGGGCACGATCAAGGATCTTGCCGCCTTCACCGAAAGCGCCGATGCGCCGACGGACGAAACCGTTGCCAATATTGGCCGGCTGCTTTCGCGTTTCCGTCAGACCTCGACCTATACGCAGCTGACGGCAACGCAGATGATGCGGCAGGCGACCACGACCTTCGTGTCCCTCGATGCCCGCGTCGCGCAGACCAATTCGGTTCTGCAGGACACGCGCCGCCTGCAGGATTCCATCTATTCGCTGCAGCTCGTGCTGGCGGATTTCAACGCCAACACGAACAAGGACAACCTCGTGCGCCTGCGCCAGGAAGTCTCCAAGCTCGGCGGCGATATCGATACGCTGAACCAGAGCGCCAAGAGCATGGATTTCGCCAGCGACATCGACTCGGCCATTCGTCCGGCGATCAAGTCGATGGACGCCGCCGGCGGCAAACTGGTCGATACCATCACCCAGCGGATCGGCGAATATGCCAGCGCCCGCCAGCAGCTCGATCAGGTGTGGGGCCAGCTCACCGCTTTCGCCGAGACCCAGAAGCAGAGCGCAGGCACCGAGCGCAACCAGGCAAACTCCATATCCATCCTCGCAACCGCTCTCGGCATCATCCTCTCGGTTGCCGGCGGCATCGCGCTTGTCCTGACCCTGCAGCGCCCGATCGGTCAGATCACCGCCGCGATGCGCCGCATCGCCGACGGCATGCTGGAGACTTCGATCTCCGGCGAGCAGCGCCATGACGAAATCGGCGACATGGCGCGCGCCCTCGGCATCTTCAAGGAAAACGCCATTTCGAAGATCCGCATCGAGGAGCAGAGCGACGAGGAACGCGCGGCCGCGGAGCATGAGCGCCAGCGCAACGACGCTGAAAAGCGCGAACTGGACCGCCAGATCGACTACGCCGTCAGCGAGCTTGCCGCCGGTCTCGAGCGCCTTGCCCAGGGCGATATCTCGGCAACGATCGACACACCTTTCATCGGTCGTCTCGAGCAGCTCCGGCAGGACTTCAACAGCTCGCTGTCTCGCTTGCAGCAGACGTTGAGCCAGGTCCGCAGCAATGTGGAGATGATCCAAAGCAACGGCGCTCAGATGGCCGCCTCCGCCGAGAACCTGTCAAAGCGCACCGAGCAGCAGGCCGCCTCTCTCGAGCAGACCGCCGCGGCTGTCGACGAGATCACGGTCACGGTCCGTTCGTCCGCCGAGCGCGCCAAGGATGCGGACGCCATCGTGCGCGAAGCCAAGCGCAGCGCCGATGACAGCTCCGTCGTCGTCGGCAACGCCATCGACGCGATGACGCGCATCGAAGATGCGTCCCGCAAGATCGAACAGATTATCGGCGTCATCGACGAGATCGCTTTCCAGACCAATCTCCTGGCGCTCAACGCTGGCATCGAAGCTGCCCGCGCCGGCGATGCCGGCAAGGGCTTCGCCGTCGTCGCCATGGAGGTTCGCGAACTGGCACAGCGCTCGGCCGCTGCGGCCAAGGAAATCAAGGGCTTGATCAACAAGTCGACGCAGGAGGTCAATTCCGGCTCGCAATTCGTCCAGGAGGCCGGTTCGGTTCTCGCACAGATCAGCAGCCAGATCGTCACCATTAGCCAGCATGTGGAAATGATCGCCCGTGCCAGCCACGATCAGGCGGGCGCCTTGCAGGAGGTCAATTCCTCGGTCAACCACATGGACCAGATGACGCAGCAGAATGCCGGCATGGTCGAGGAAACCACGGCAGCAAGCCGCGAACTCTCCGGCGAAGCCGACGCCCTGTTGCATCTCATCCAGCAGTTCAAGATCGAGGCCGGACACAGCGCAGGCTATATGCGCGAGCAGGCCGCCTGATCCCGGCAATCGCTGCTGTCATAGGCGGATCGGCTGGTCTCCGGCCGATCCGCCTTTTTTATTGTCCTGTTAAGGCCGCGCATTGAGGCAAATATCCGCCCGAGCCATAGGAAGAAGGGCAGGGGTTCCCGCGCATGGACGAGGTAGAACAGATCCTCCTTGCGGCGCCACTGTTGTTCACGCGCCCGGTTCTGTAGTTCGATGGCCTTGGCCAAAGCGATGCTTTCCAGCATGAGATGTCTCCATGTTTTTGAGGCATCCCTTCAATTACACATCGGAATTTTCTTTATAAACAGCCGTTTTCGCCCTATATTTTTCAACGATGAAAAACACGACCTGGAATTCCTATCAGCTTTTTCTCGATGTCGCCCGTGGCGGCGGCTTGACGGGCGCGGTCGCTTCGAGCGGCCTGAGCCCGGCGACGATCGGCCGGCGCATGCTGGAACTGGAGGGGCAGATCGGCCGCCCGCTTTTCGAGCGCAGCCAGGCGGGTTATGCGCTGACGGGAGACGGCCAGGCCTTGTTCGATCAGCTGCTGGAGATGGAGGCCGCTGCCCGCAAGGTCGATAGCTGGCAGCGCGACGCGCAGGGCGCGTCGATCGTCCGCATCGCCGCCGGAACCTGGGTCGGCTGGCTGCTCAGCCAGAATATGCCGACGATCTGCTCGCAGCGGGATGGCTTCCGCATCGATCTGCATCTCGGCGAACGCCGCGCTAGCCTCGCCCATCGCGAAAGCGATGTCGGCATCCGCGCCTTCGAACCGGAAGAGACCAATCTCGCCGCTATCAAGATCGGAGATGTCGCCTATGCCGCCTACCAGGCCCGCAACATGGGCTTTGCCGGCCCGCAACGCTGGATCGCCGTGGCGGAGGAGGAGGCCGTGTCGGCCTATCTGCGATGGCCGCATCAGAACAAGCGCGAAGAGATCGCCTTCACGGTCAGCCGTCCGCGCTCGCTGCACGATCTGGTGCTGGCCGGATCGGGTATTGCCGTTCTACCCTGCTTCGTTGGCGATCAGGAGCCGCGGCTGGAGCGGGTAGGCGAGGAGATCGCATCGCTGCGCCATCGGCAGTGGATCGTCATGAACGATGCCGATCGCCACCGCCGGGATATCCGGACCGTGGTCGACCGTATGGCCAAGCTGCTGAAAAGCCATGCCGAGCTATTTGCGGGCAAGCGACCGACATATGCATGAGCTTGCGGCTCGGTAGCCTGTCTTCGCTCATTTTGCGTTTCCCTGCCGGTCTCCGACAAACCCGTGAAAGAGGCCAGGGCCATGCTTTTCCCCTTGTCGCCTTCCGATTTCCTTTCTAGTCTAACGGGAAAAACAGAGGGTTGGGTATCGCCTGGATGCCCTTGAACAAACAGGAGAGACTATGAAGTCCATGTTCGCACGGCTTGCAGCAACGGCTTTTGCGGTCGTTTCGCTGGCAACGGTCGCTCAGGCGGAAGACAAGGTCGTCAATATCTATAACTGGTCGGATTATATCGATAATTCGGTCCTGTCGGATTTCACCAAGGAAACCGGCATCAAGGTCGTCTACGACACCTTCGACCAGAACGAGACGCTGGAAACCAAGCTGCTGGCCGGCAAGACCGGCTATGATGTCGTCGTCCCGACCGCCTACTTCCTGCAACGCCAGATCAAGGCTGGCGTCTTCCAGAAACTGGACAAATCCAAGCTGCCGAACATCTCCAACATGTGGGATACGGTGCAGCAGCGCATCGCCACTTACGATCCCGGCAATCAATACGCCATCGACTATATGTGGGGCACCAGCGGCGTCGGCTATAATGTCGACAAGGTGAAGCAGATCCTCGGCACCGATGCCGCGCCCGACATCAACGTGATCTTCGATCCCGCGCTGGCCGCCAAGTTCAAGGATTGCGGCATCTATGTGCTGGACTCCCCGACGGACGTCATTCCGGCCGCTCTGCGCTATCTGGGTCTCGACCCGAACTCGACCAAACAGGAAGACTTCAAGAAGGCCGAGGATCTCCTGACCGCGATCCGTCCTTTCGTTCGCAAGTTCCACTCCTCGGAATATATCAACGCGCTGGCGAACGGCGATATCTGCATCGCCTTCGGTTATTCCGGTGACGTGCTGCAGGCTCGCAACCGTGCCGCCGAAGCCAAGAACGGCGTGAACATCGGCTATTCGATCCCCACCAAGGGCGCGCAGATGTGGTTCGACGTCATGGCGATCCCTGCCGATGCGCCGCATGTCGAAGAGGCGCATATCTTCCTCAACTATATCATGAAACCGGAAGTCGTCGCCAAGGCGAGCAACTTCACCGCCTATGCCAATGGCAACAAGGCGTCGCAGCAGTTCGTAAGCAAGGACGTGCTGAACGACCCGTCTGTCTACCCGACCGACGCGGTGCGCGAGAAACTGTTCACCCTGACCCCTTGGGATCCGAAAACGCAGCGTGTGGCGACGCGCTTGTGGACAAAGGTCACGACAGGCCAATAAATCGAAGCGGCCCGGACGGCAACGTCCGGGCCTTTCTTTAAGAGGGTCGTGTGGGAATCACGGCTGCGCCAGGATGGGGAAGAGCCGGCGCAATGCATTTCGGGGAAAAGTGCGCGGCGGTTTTCCGATCGGAATGCGGAAGAAACAAAAAGACAGACATTTCCGAGATTCGAACAACGCGGAAATGCTCCGGAAAAGCCCGTCCGGGCATCCATTTGGGGATAGATAATGAAGTCACTCGGTAACATCCGGCGTTCCTTTGCTCCCTGGACCGACCCTTCGGCCAAACCCTACATTTCCTTCAAGAACGTGACGAAGAAATTCGGTGACTTTACCGCCGTCGACGACCTCTCCCTGAACATCTACAACCGTGAATTCTTCGCCCTTCTAGGTGCCTCCGGCTGCGGCAAATCCACGCTGCTGCGCATGCTCGCAGGCTTCGAGCAGCCGACGACGGGCGAGATCGTACTGGATGACCAGAATCTTGCCGGGACGCCGCCCTATCGCCGCCCCGTCAACATGATGTTCCAGTCCTACGCGCTGTTTCCGCACATGACGGTGGAAAAGAACATCGCCTTCGGCCTTCGCCAGGACGGCATGCCGAAGGATGAGATTGCCGATCGTGTCGGGCAGATGCTGAGGCTCGTCAAGCTGGAGCAGTTTGCCAGGCGCAAGCCCAACCAGCTCTCCGGCGGTCAGCGCCAGCGCGTGGCATTGGCGCGCTCGCTTGCCAAGCGCCCGAAGGTGCTGCTGCTCGACGAGCCTCTTGGCGCGCTCGACAAGAAGCTGCGCGAAGAGACGCAGTTCGAACTCATGGATCTGCAGCAGAGCCTGGGATTGACCTTCGTTGTCGTCACCCACGATCAGGAAGAGGCGATGACCATGGCCGACCGTATCGCGGTCATGAGCCACGGCAAGGTGGTGCAGGTGGCAACGCCGGCCGAGATCTACGAGGCGCCCAATTGCCGCTTCGTTGCCGATTTCATCGGCGATGTGAACATCCTCGACGGTAACGTCACGTCGGCGCAATCTGGCATGGTCGAGCTATCGGTCGATTCGGGTTTCACCGTGCGCACGGCTGCCGGAGATGCGCCATCGGTTGGAAGTCGCGCCAGCCTCGCCATCCGCCCGGAAAAGCTTAGGGTTGCGCCGCGTCCGCCGGCCAACCCATCCCTCAATGCCGCCGAAGGCGAGATATGGGACATCGCCTATCTCGGCGACATGACGGTTTTCCACGTCAAGCTGAAGAGCGGGCAGGTGGTCAAGGCCTCGTCGCTGAACGCCGTGCGCGCGGTGGAAGAGCCTTTCACCTATGACCAGAACGTCTGGGTCTCCTTCGACGAAAATGCCGGCGTCTTGCTGAAGGATTGACCATGAGAGCGCTCGGTTCCCTAATCTATCAGCGCCTCGTCATCATCGTCCCGTATGCCTGGTTGCTGATCTTCTTTCTCGCGCCCTTCCTCATCGTCTTCCGCATCTCGCTGTCGACGAAGGCGATGTCCGTTCCCCCCTACGATCCATCCTTCAACTGGACGGACAGTTTTGGCGACTGGTGGGACAAGCTGCAGACCATGTCGTTCGATAATTACGTGTGGCTGACGGGCGATCCGCTTTATCTGAACGCTTACTTTCAGAGCCTTCAGATTGCCGGCATCTCGACCCTGCTGACCCTGATCATCGCCTATCCCATTGCCTACGGCATGGCGCAGGCGCCGCGCACGATCCGGCCGACCTTGCTGATGCTGGTCATCCTGCCGTTCTGGACGAGCTTCCTGATCCGCGTCTATTCCTGGATGTCGATCTTGAGCACGACGGGCCTGCTGAACCAGCTCCTGATAGCGCTCGGCGTCATCCACGAGCCGCTCGTCATCCTGAACACCAATACCGCCGTCTATATCGGCATGGTTTATTCCTACCTGCCTTTCATGGTGTTGCCGCTCTATTCCGCGCTGGAGAAGATGGACGGCACGCTGATCGAGGCGGCACAGGATCTTGGCTGCACGCCGATCGGCGCCTTCTGGCGCGTCACCTTTCCGCTTTCTCTTCCCGGCGTCATCGCCGGCTGCATGCTGGTCTTCATCCCGGCCGTCGGTGAGTTCGTCATTCCCGATCTGCTCGGCGGCTCGCAAACCCTGATGATCGGCAAGGTGCTCTGGACGGAATTCTACAGCAACACCGACTGGCCGCTGGCCTCGGCGGTGGCGACCATCCTCCTGCTGGTGCTGGTGGTGCCCATCGTCTTCTTCCAGCATTTCCAGGCGAAGGCCGATGAGAAGGGGAGATAACAAATGATCCGCTGGTCCCGCTTCAACATCGTCTCAGTCACGCTCGGCCTGGCCTTCCTCTATCTGCCGATCCTGCTGCTGGTCATCTACTCTTTCAACAGCTCCCGGCTGGTCACCGTCTGGGGCGGCTTCTCGTCGCAATGGTACGTGCATCTCTTCAGCAACGACACCATGCTGAATGCCGCCTGGCTGACAGTGCGCATCGCTCTCCTGTCGGCAACGATTGCCACCGTGCTCGGCACGTTTGCGGCAATCGCCTTGGTGCGCTACACGCGTTTCCGTGGCCGTATCCTGTTCTCTGGCATGATCTATGCGCCGCTGGTCATGCCCGACGTCATCACCGGCTTGTCGCTGCTGCTGCTCTTCGTCACGTCAGGCGTCGATCGCGGCTTTTGGACGATCGTCATGGCGCATACGACGCTGACCATGTGCTTCGTCGCCGTCGTCGTGCAATCGCGCCTGTTGACCTTTGATCGTTCCATCGAGGAAGCCGCGATGGATCTCGGCGCGCCGCCGGTGCGCACCTTCTTCGAGGTGACGCTGCCGATCATCGCACCGGCCGTCTTCTCCGGCTGGGTGCTGGCCGTGACGCTGTCGCTCGACGATCTGGTGATCGCGACCTTCGCATCCGGCGCCGGCGCCAAGACGCTTCCGATGCTGATCTACAGTCAGGTCAAGCTTGGCGTGACGCCGGAGATCAATGCCATCTGCACGATCCTGATCGGCGTCGTCGCCGTCGGCGTCATCTGCGCTTCCATCGCGACGAAGCGCCGCGAGGTCCAGAGACAGAGGGACGAGCAGGCCGCCGCCATGGCCTGAGGCGCGACCCCGAAAAATTCCAGGAAAAATGCGCGGCGTTTTCCGTCCGCAATTGCGAGCAAACAAAGCGGCAGAGCAGTGCGGAATTTCTATAGGAAGGCTGAACTCTATTGCTGCTGTGGCGGCTGCGCCGGCTTCTGCAGAAGCGTGGCGACCGGCGAGACGACCGGGTTCGGCCAGGTGCCACCGATGAAGAAGGGCAGCATCGGCAATTCGTCCGCATTGGAAGGCGATGTCGCTTCGATCGCGCCCGAGAGTGCAAGACCATTGGTACGGAATGGAACGACGCCGTTGAGCGTGACCGTTTCGTTACGTCCCCTGACCGAGGCATTTTTTACTTCGGCCGACCCCTTCGCAAAACTCGCATCGACATTGATGCTGTCGAAGTCGAAAGATGAATTGGCAATATCGCTCATCCGGAAGAAGGCTTTCTCCGTGGCAAGCGTCCGGAAGGCGGAGATGTCGAATTGCCGAAACGACCCAGCCGCCGAAGTGAAGTGCATCGTGCCGGCAACATCGCTGAGCGTGGCGACCCAGATCGGCTTGGAGGTGCTGAGCGCGAGATCGAGGGAACCCGACGATGGCATCGGCAGCGGCCCTATGAGTTTCAGCCGCGTGAAGAGGCCGCCGAAATCGGCATTTCGGATCGAAATCTGCAGTTTCCCGCCGCCGTCGAAGTCTCCCGGGGCGACCTCCAGATGCGCGGTCAGCGAACCTCCCTCAAAGCCGCTGTCGCCAATATCGAACTTCGCCTTGCCGCCGGCCACCAGCAGGCTTGCACCGATATTTTCGAACTGGAAGGGACCGAGTGACGCCTTGTTGGACGAGAGGCGCATGTCGAGGTCGAGCCGCTGCAGCGGATTGCCGTTCAGAAGGGCATCGATGGCTGTTTCGGCCGCAAGGCGCATGGAGAAGGCCGCCAGGAACGGATTGAGGTTCATCTGGTCGAAGGCGAGCGTGCCGGAAACCTTCGGTTTGCCCCTCGACCTATAGTTCAGATCCATGATGCCGGAGGCTGCGGAATCATTGACCTTGAAATTGAGATTGTTGAAGCGCAGGCCGTTGTCGATCGCGGCAATATCGGCGTTGAGCGAAACATTCTTGAGAGCGTCGGCGGCCGGCAGGTGTTGTCCGCTCCAGGCGAGGAAGGAGGGCACGTTCGGCACGCTGAGTTCCAGATTGCCCGAAAGCGCCGAAAAATCCGATATGCTGGCAATGCCGGCATAGGTCCAGCTGATCAGCGGAGAGACGAAGCTGGTTTTGGTATCCACATTCTTGCCGGCAAAGAAGAGCAGCGGCTGGGTCGAGTTGAAATTGAGTTTGATGTCCTGGTTGTTGAAACGCGCGAGGATTACCGCGGTCATCGCCTGGGAGAGCCTCGGCCACGAAATATCGGCGTTGACGGCGTTCAGCTTGTAGACGTTGCCGCTGCGCTCGTCGGTCATCTCGATGCTGCCGTCTTCGATGGTCAGCATGCCGATGGCGGCGTCCTGATCCTTCCGCATCTCCAGCCCCCCGCCGGATGAAGCCTCGGCCTGTTCGATCGCCTTGGAAAGGCGGCCCTCGTTCGTCCAGTCGATCAGCCCGTTTTCGTCGCGGCGGATATAGAGGATCGGGCGCAGGAAATGGAATTCATGAAAATGCGCATGGCCGCGGATTGCCGACCACAGTGAAAAGTCCGCGGAAAGACTGTCGACATGGCCGAGGACCTTACCGTTCCTCGTCGGCTCGCGGATAGTGACCTGATTGAGCGTCACACGCGGCGAAGGCCAGAAATCCAGCGTCGGATCGCCTTCGATCTGGGCGCGATATCCCGTCCATTCCGAAAGCACCCTCTCGATGCCGGAACGCACCAGCCCGCTTGAGATCAGGAAAGGCGCGGTCGCTCTGAAGACAGCGAACACGATAAGTATCGTGAGAAGAATGATGCCGGTCGTGCGAGCGACGGTTGGCAGCCAGCGCGAAGCCGATCGCATCGTCAACCGCCACTTGTTGTTTCTCGACGCTCTCATGATCCCGTGGAGACTCTCGAACTGATAGGGATGCTCTGTCTATGCTTGCCGGATATAGGAAATATTTGGCGGATGCAAACATCATGCATCGGCAATACCCGCACCACCCTGGCTTTATAATGCGCTGCAGCATTGTTATATAGAGCGAAAACCGGAGGAGAGAAATATGCAGGACCAGCCGCCGCTCTGGACGCCATCGGAAGATTTTCGCCGCCAGAGCCCGATGTTTGTTTTCATGCAGGAATGCAACCGCCGTTTCGGGCTGTCTTTGTCCGACTTTGCCGGCCTCCACGCCTGGTCGATCGCCGACCGGGAGAACTTCTGGACCGCCGTCTGGGATTTCTGCGGCCTGAAGGGCGAACGCGGGGACCGGGCGCTCGTCGATGGCGACGTCATGCTGGATGCCCGCTTCTTTCCCGATGCCAAGCTGAATTTCGCCGAAAACCTGTTGTCGCGAAGCGGCGAAGGCGATGCGCTGGTGTTCTGGGGCGAGGACAAGGTGCGCGATCGCTGGTCCTGGGACCGGCTGGCGGCAATGGTATCACGCCTGCAGCAGGCCTATCGTGCCGAGGGCATCGGCAAGGGGGACCGCGTGGCGGCAATGATGCCGAACATGCCGGAAACCATCGCCTGCATGCTTGCCGCAGCGTCGATCGGCGCGATCTGGTCTTCCTGTTCTCCGGATTTCGGCGAGCAGGGTGTGATGGACCGTTTCGGCCAGATCGAGCCGAAGCTCTTCATCGCCTGCAGCGGCTATTGGTATGGCGGTAAATTGCAGGACGTCAGCGCCAAGATCAGCGCCGTTGCGCAGCGCCTGAAGGCGCCTGCCGTCATCGTGCCCTATGCAGGTGATGCCGAGGCGGTCGTCGCCGCGACGCCTGGTGCGCGGACCCTCGATGATCTGGTTGCGCCCTTCGAGGCAAAAACGGTCGAGTTCGAACCCGTATCTTTCTCCCATCCGTTGTTCATCCTGTTTTCTTCGGGCACGACCGGCGTCCCGAAATGCATCGTGCATTCCACCGGCGGCGCGCTGCTGCAACTCATCAAGGAACATTGCCTGCATTGCGGCGTCGTGCCGGGCGAGAAGGTCTTCTATTTTACCACCTGCGGCTGGATGATGTGGAACTGGCTGGTGACGGGCCTTGCCGCCGGCGCCACGCTTTGCCTCTACGACGGATCGCCTTTCGCTCCCGACGGCAACATCCTGTTCGACTATGCCCAGGAAGAGAAATTCGCGCTGTTCGGCACGTCGGCCAAATATATCGATGCCGTCCACAAGAGCGGCCTCACGCCGAAGACCACACACGATCTTTCGAGCCTGCGGCTGATGACCTCAACCGGCTCGCCGCTGTCGCCCGAGGGCTTCTCCTTCGTTTACGAGGGCATCAAGGACGACATTCAGCTCGCTTCCATTTCCGGCGGCACGGATATCGTTTCCTGCTTCGTGCTCGGCAATCCCCTTCAGCCGGTCTGGCGCGGCGAAATCCAGGGACCAGGCCTCGGTCTCGCCGTCGATGTCTGGAACGACGAAGGCAAGCCGGTGCGCGGCGAAAAGGGTGAGCTGGTCTGCACCAAGGCCTTTCCCTCGATGCCGGTCATGTTCTGGAACGATCCGGAACGTGCCAAATATCGTGCCGCCTATTTCGAGCGCTTCGACAATATCTGGTGCCACGGCGATTTCGCCGAGTGGACGCAGCATGGCGGCCTCATCATTCACGGCCGCTCGGATGCGACGCTCAACCCGGGGGGCGTGCGCATCGGAACGGCCGAGATCTACAATCAGGTCGAGCAGATCCCGGAAGTTCTGGAAGCGCTCTGCATCGGTCAGGACTGGGATGACGATGTCCGCGTGGTGCTGTTCGTCCGTCTCGCCGCCGGCGTCTCTCTGACGGAGGATCTGGTCAAGGCGATGAAGACCCGCATTCGCACCGGCGCGTCGCCGCGCCATGTGCCGGCCAAAATCATCGCCATTGCCGATATTCCGCGCACGAAATCCGGCAAGATCGTCGAGCTTGCCGTGCGGGAGGTCGTTCACGGCCGCCCGGTCAAGAACAAGGAGGCGCTCGCCAATCCGGAAGCGCTGGATCTCTTTGCAGGGCTGGAAGAGCTGAAGAATTAAGGCGGACCTTAAAATTGAGGGGCAAACGATGACCCTCATCTGGTAACCCCGCGTTAAGAAAGCTTGGTCAAAAGTAAAGGCTAACTTGAGGCCGTTCGCATGAGCTGGAGCGGATTGGAGCTGCTCTTGGCTCCCGAGACATGAAGTTCACCGACTCGAGCTTGCTTTAGACAGCATCAACTTCAAAGGCAGCGCTTCGCTGCCTTTTTTTCATTTCGCCGGTGCGGAGGCGCGTCCGCTCTGTACATTGGCTCGTCGAGCAAGTATGTGCTCACGTAAAGAAGAGGCTCGCGACGTGCGAGCCACGATGATCGCCGCCGCTTGGTGCGCGAAGAATTCCGAAAGACAGATGATGACTGAATTCGAAGGCATCGCTCCTGCGATTGCCCAGGCTTTGGCAAAGCGCGGTTACGAAACGCTCACGCCCGTGCAGAAGGCCATGCTCGATCCGGACCTCGCCGGCAAGGATGCGCTTGTTTCCGCCCAGACGGGCTCGGGCAAGACGGTTGCCTTCGGTCTGGCGCTGGCGCCAGGCCTGCTCGAGGGCTCGGAGCGTTTCGCCTCCGCCGGCGCGCCGCTGGCGTTGGCGATCGCGCCGACCCGCGAACTGGCGCTGCAGGTTCAGCGCGAGCTGGAGTGGCTTTACGGGCTGACCGGCGCGACGATCGCCTCCTGCGTCGGCGGTATGGACATGCGTACGGAACGGCGGACACTGGAGCGCGGCGCTCATATCGTCGTCGGCACGCCCGGCCGTCTCTGCGATCACATCCGCCGCAACTCGCTCGACATATCGCAACTGCGCGCCGTCGTACTCGACGAGGCTGACGAGATGCTCGATCTCGGCTTCCGCGAGGACCTGGAATTCATCCTGGAAGCTGCGCCCTCCGAGCGCCGCACGCTGATGTTTTCCGCGACGGTGCCGCGCTCGATCGCCAAGCTTGCCGAAAACTATCAGCGCGATGCCGTCCGCATTGCCACCGCGTCCGAAGCCAAGCAGCATGTCGATATCGATTATCGCGCGCTGTCCGTGGTACCGAGCGACAGGGAAAACGCCATCATCAACGTGCTGCGCTACTATGAGGCGCGCAACGCCATCGTCTTCTGCTCGACGCGCGCTGCCGTCAATCACCTGACAGCGCGGTTCAACAATCGCGGCTTTTCGGTCGTTGCGCTCTCAGGCGAGCTCAGCCAGAACGAGCGCACGCACGCGCTGCAGGCCATGCGCGACGGCCGTGCCCGCGTCTGCATCGCCACCGACGTCGCCGCCCGCGGCATCGATCTGCCGGGGCTGGAGCTGGTCATCCATGCTGATCTGCCGACCAATCCGGAAACGCTGCTGCACCGCAGCGGCCGCACCGGCCGCGCCGGCAACAAGGGCGTCAGCGCCATGATCGTGCCGCTGAGTGCCCGTCGTCGCACCGAACGCCTGCTGGAAGCCGCCCGCATCCGCGCCACCTGGGCAAAGCCGCCGTCGGCCGAGGAAGTGAGCCAACGCGACGATGAGCGTCTTCTTGCCGATCCGGTCTTTACTGCCGCACTTGCCGAAGATGAACAATCGATCGTGCAGCAGCTGCTGCAGCGCCATGGCGCCGAGCAGGTTGCCGCCGCATTCCTGCGGCAATACCGCGCCGGCCATTCAGCGCCCGAGGAACTGCAGGACGTGCCGGCCGAAGGTGAGCGCAGGAAGCCGCGTCGGGACGATTTCCCGGTCACGCCTCGCGATGAGGGCTCTTCCGCAGGACGAAACGATTTCACCGACGGCGTCTGGGTATCGCTCTCCGTCGGCCGCAAACAGAATGCCGAGCCGCGCTGGCTGATCCCGATGCTCTGCCGCAACGGCAATTTGACCAAGCGTGACATCGGTGCCATCAAGATGCAGCCCGAGGAAACCTTCGTAGAACTTGCGCCCGATAGTGCCGAACGCTTCCTTTCGGCTATCGGCCCGGACAAGACGCTGGAGCGTGGCATCCGCGTCAAACAGCTCGCCGGCATGCCGGATTTCCAGGCGAAGCGGGAAGGTGGCTTCGCAAAGAAGAAGCCTTTCGCCGACAAGGGACCTCGTTCGAACGATGGCCCGAAGCCGAAATGGAAGTCCGACCGCAAGCCGGAGAGGGCGCATGCGGGCGAGGGCGGCGTTTCCGAACGATCCGACAAGAAGCCCTGGGCTAAAAAGCCCGGCAAGTCGAACTTCGCCAAGAACGACGGCCCACAAGCAGGCAAGCCGAATTCGAGAGCCAAGCGCAAGGCCGCGCGGACTGAGGGGGATTGATTTCTGCCACCGGGCTCGAGGGGGCGGCAGCCCCCTTGGCGCTATCTCCGCATCTCCCGGCAAGAGGAGACCGGTATTCCGGGCATCGCTACTCGAAAAAGATCAAGCTCGACGGCGATGGTGGCAATGGCTTTACCCTCACATTCTGAAAACCGGCACGCCTGGCCATCTCGGCCAAATCTTTCTGCGTGTAGGCTTCGCCTCTTGGCGTGCTGGCCAGCATCTCCCATGAGAAAGCGGCCGGGAAGGGTGGCGAGACGAGATCGTCGTTCGGCACGAAGTCCACAGCAACCACCTTGCCGCCGGTGCTCAGGCTTGCCCGGCTCTTCCTAAGCAATGCGGCGCAGGTTTCCAGGTCGAAGTGATGCAGGAAATTCGGCAGCAGGATAAGATCATAGTCCGCGCCCCAGTCGACTTCGAATGCGCTTCCGGGAATGATCTTGTAGCGTTCAGCGACGCCAAATTGCCGCGCATTATGTTTGGCCAATTCCAGAACGGAACCCCAATCGACTGCGACGATCTCGGCCGAAGGAAAAGCCTTCGCCATCTCGATCCCGAAACGCCCATGCCCTGCGGCGATATCGAGTATCTTCCTTGGCTGCATGGGCAAGTTGGCCATTTCGGCGGCGAGGCTGATCGCGCTGCCGCCCGTGAACGAGCCCATGCCGCGAGCAAATTTCACCCACACCGGATTGTCCGGAGACATGTTTGCCAATCCAATGGATCCGCCGTTGCGGACATAGGAAGTCGGATCATCCAGGATCTGCTTGAGGATTTCCGGTGCGGCCAGGAATTCGATGGCTGCGCCCATATAGGCTGGCGAATGCCGGTCGAGGAAGGCTCGGCTGGATGGGGTCAGAGCGTATCGATCGCCTGTTTTCGTGAGAAAGCCGTTCACAACGAGATAGTCGCACAGGATGCGCACGCCTCGTTCGGCTGCATTTGTTGCGGCTGCCAAGGATGCAGCGTTGCTGCCGTCACCGATCAAGGTGAAAAGATCGAGTTCTATGGCGGCTACGATGGCGGCCGTCTTTCGGCACGCAAACATCGCATCGACCACTAGATTGGGCGAAACTTCGCCCACGCCTGCTTCTACTGCCGTCGATGACATCGGATCCCCCTTTATATGTCCAATGACCGACCGGAATAGTCGGTCGCAATGATGACTTATCTCACAAAAGGCGACCGAGTTTAAGTTTGTCATCGCTAATACTGAAAAGATACATCAGATATGCTTGGGCGGAGGCGCGGCCAAAGTCAGCACGGCCTCCCGTGCTTGACGCAGGATTTCGCAACAAGTGCGGCGTCGCGAGCAATCTGTGAGCGGGCTGCGGATGTTGAGAAAATGTCTGCCTGGTGCAGCAAACGGTTATTCGGCTTGACATTCGGAGCATGTCAGGCAGAAGATTGTTCATGGGGTTGCGATCACCCCACGAGGCTACGGCCGAAGAATCGCGTCCTTGAACCCGAGCCAACGGAGGACGCGTTATGCCGTCATTTCTGGAAATCACACCCGACAAGCTTAATCGTATCATTGGTACGCCGAACTCGCCGACGATCATCGACGTTCGCAACGACGAGGATTTCGCTGCCGATCCCCGTCTTATTCCCGGTTCGATCCGGCGCGACTATCGAACGGTCACCGATTGGGCAAATGAACTGGCCGGGCCTGCTATCGTCCTCTGTCAGAAGGGGCAGAAACTCGGCCACGGAGTTGCCGCCCATTTACGTGTCTTCGGAAAGGAGGCAGAAGTCCTTGAAGGCGGGTTCGAAGCATGGCGAGCCGCGAAGGGCATGCTGGTAGCCGAAGAGAAGCTACCTCCCCGCGATGCCGAGGGGAGGACCCTGTGGGTAACAAGGGCTCGGCCAAAGATCGATCGCATCGCTTGCCCATGGCTGATCCGGCGCTTCATCGATCCCGCGGCAATCTTCCTGTTCGTTCCGGCAGCCGAAGTTGCGGCTGTTGCCGATCGCTTCAAGGCAACACCATTCGATATCGAGGACGTTTTCTGGAGCCATCGCGGCGAGCTGTGCACCTTCGATGTCATGATCGAGGAATTCGGCCTCGGCAGCGAACCTCTGCTTCACCTTGCAACCATCGTTCGGGGCGCCGATACCGCCCGCCCCGACCTGGCACCGGAAGCCCCCGGGCTGCTTGCGGCGTCACTCGGGCTTTCGCGCATGTTCAATGACGACCTGGCGCAACTGGAAGCCGGCATGACCTTGTATGATGCCTTCTATCGCTGGTGCCGCGACGCGACGGAAGAGACGCACAACTGGCCAAACCCGAGGAAGGTATGAGAGAGCATGACCAACCTCGTAAAGAATGTGGCCGCACGATCAAGTGCGGCTGAACGGGATGTCGTGCCTCTCGGTGAGGCCGTAAGGGTCTGGATTCGTGTTGCCGCCTTGAGCTTCGGCGGACCGGCGGGACAGATCGCGGTCATGCACCGCATCGTCGTAGACGAGAAGAAATGGGTCGGAGAGCATAGGTTCCTTCACGCCCTGAACTACTGCATGCTGCTGCCGGGGCCGGAAGCGCATCAGCTTGCCATCTATATCGGCTGGCTGCTGAACAGGACGTACGGCGGCATGATTGCAGGCACGCTATTCGTTCTGCCGGGTTTCCTGGCGATCCTCGCGCTCAGCTATGTCTATGTCCTGTTTGGGAACCTGACCTTTATCGAAGGTATGTTCTTCGGGCTAAAATGCGCCGTGCTGGCGGTCGTCATCCAGGCCGTCTTCCGTATCGGCAGCCGAGCCCTTAAAAGCAAGGCTATGGTTGCGTTGGCCGCCGCCGCTTTCGTCGCGATCTTCTTCCTGCACGTTCCGTTTCCGCTCATCATCATCGCGGCAGGCCTTATAGGCTATCTTGCTTCTCGCGGAGGGATTGCGGCCTTCAAGGCAGGCGGCGGGCACAAATCTGGCTCGGGGACGATTCTGGAAGACAGAGATTCGGCTCTTGGCGAGGAGATTCCTTTGCACGCGCGGCCAAACCTTGCCTGGTCTCTGAAGACATCAGGTGCATTAGCGGCCGCGTGGCTTATTCCGGTCGCGGCCATCTTCATTACGCTCGGCCCCGACAACGTCTTTTCCAAAATCGGGATATTCTTCAGCGAAATGGCAATCGTGACCTTTGGGGGGGCATATGCCGTGCTGGCCTATGTCGCGCAGGAGGCAGTGCAGCAGTTGGGCTGGCTGCGGCCGGGCGAGATGCTGGACGGTTTGGGGATGGCTGAAACGACCCCTGGACCGCTGATCATGGTAACCCAGTTCGTCGGCTTCCTGGCAGGTCATCGCAATCCCGGCACCCTCAACCCTCTTGCGGCAGCAACCCTTGCCGCCGTGCTGACAACATGGGTCACCTTCCTGCCGAGCTTCCTCTGGATTTTCGCAGGTGCGCCCTTCATCGAGAAGATGCGCGGGAATGTTGCTCTGACCGGGGCCATGTCGGCAATAACGGCAGCCGTGGTGGGCGTCATCCTGAACCTTGCCATTTGGTTTGGGCTCCATGTGCTGTTCCGTGAGACCACGAGCTTCACCTACGGTTCTTGGAG
>NZ_JAUQTZ010000240.1:0-1471 GCF_059803845.1 Rhizobium sp. UFLA01-1127
GGTGTTGAAGTCTGAGGAAGCGCCCAAAAAGCCGGAGCTGCCGCGCGAGGAAACATTCAACTGGCTTTTCGACCAGTATTACCGCTCGGCCGCCTTCAAGAAATTCGAGCGCGATACGCAAAAAGACAAGCGCAGCGTCCTCACGCGATTCGCGGAGAAGGCGGGCGAGCTGCCATATAAGAAGTATCGCCGCGAAGACATGGAGAAGAGCCAGCAGGCTCGAAAGGATACGCCTGGTGCGGCTGACAAGCTGGTCAAGGTCCTGCGCGCCGTCTTCAATTGGGCGATGAACCAAAAGCCTGCGCTCGCCAGCCATAACCCGGCCGTGGGCATCGAGCCGATCAATAAGCGCAAGGGCGGCTTCCATACATGGACGCCGGATGAGATCGACCAGTTTCGGGCGCATTGGGCTGTCGGCACCATGCCGCGCCTGGCGATGGAAGTCATGATCAACATCGGCGCGCGCCGTTCCGACGCCGCGCAGATCGGCCCGAAAAATGAATTCAAGCGGGCAGGTGAGCGCTGGACGCGCTTCACGGCCCACAAGGGGCGCAATCGCTTTCCCGTCGAGATGGAAGCGCGACTCACTCCGGAATTGTTGGAGGCGTTGGAAAAGACCGCGTTCGGCGCTGACACCTATGTCATAAGCTCGCGCGGGACTCCTTATACTATAGAGAGCTTCGGTAACGCCTTCTCCCGCTGGTGCGGAGAGGCATGCTTGCCGCATTGCTCTTCCCACGGCCTGCGCAAGGCAGCCTCCGTCGCCTACGCGGAAAGCGGTGCGTCTGCACCGGAGCTATGCGCGGTGTTCGGCTGGTCGAACCTGAAGACAGCTCAAATCTATATCGAGAAAGCGGAAAAGCGGCGCATGCGCGCGAACGCATTCGAGCGCAAGGCGGCTTACGAGAAGCGCTCAAGTGTCCCACTTTTAGAACCGAAAACGGCGAATGAGACAAACGAGGTAAAAAACGATGAAAAATCAACGTGATTTTGGGGGAGTGGTGGGCGATGAGAGACTCGAACTCCCGACATCCTCGGTGTAAACGAGGCGCTCTACCAACTGAGCTAATCGCCCTTCATGCTGGCGGGTCATTGGCCCGCCGCATTCGGTGGCCGTGATCTATGCGGAACGAGGAAAAACCGCAAGAGTGTTTGTGAAGATTTTTTGATTTTTTTGATTTTTACGCAATTCCGGTGGCCGTCATCTACATATGCCGATGTGAGGCTCGCCGGATGATCCTTGTGCATATCAGGTCCGAATGAAATGCGTCGGGCGGGAAGCTGCCATGCCAAATCGCGTGGGCAGAAACTCAGAGGCGAGCTTGTCCAAAACAATTCGCACTCTGTCATCGATTTGTATTCAAACCTGCTTGACACCCAAACACGAACCCCGTAGTTAGCCGCTCATCGAACGGCGAGGGCCGCTTTGATGGGTGCGAAAGCATCCGGAATACTTGAAATGTAATGCGGG
>NZ_JAUQTZ010000240.1:1565-4268 GCF_059803845.1 Rhizobium sp. UFLA01-1127
TGCGGGTGTAGCTCAGTCGGTTAGAGTGCCGGCCTGTCACGCCGGAGGTCGCGGGTTCGAGCCCCGTCACTCGCGCCATTTCGAGGCAAATTTCGGATCCGCACCGGCTGAAAGGCCAAACGATGCGCGGGTGTAGCTCAGTCGGTTAGAGTGCCGGCCTGTCACGCCGGAGGTCGCGGGTTCGAGCCCCGTCACTCGCGCCATTCTCTCCAAGCCATTACAATCAAACGTCAATTTATTGCAATTGCGAAAGAGCCTTTTCGCGTTTGCGCCGATTTGTCGCGTCGCCGTCGCAACACATTGATATCTACCGCTCGATAGTACCCTAACAGACAGATTCAAAAGGCTTGCGCGCGCGCTCCGCCTGCGCTAACCACGGCTCTGTTGCAACGCTCTTTCGCTTGCTTGGGCATTTGCTCAAAAGCGCCGCCCCGGCGCTGATCGCAAGCAGGGATGGACATGATGACTGGACTGCTCAGTTCCTATATTCCGATAGCGATTTTCATTGGTATTGCCTTGGTGATTGGCCTGGCGCTGTTGATCACGCCGTTTGCCGTCGCCTTCAAGGCGCCTGACTCGGAAAAGCTGTCGGCCTACGAATGCGGTTTCAACGCATTCGATGACGCCCGCATGAAGTTCGATATCCGCTTCTATCTGGTATCGATTCTCTTCATCATCTTCGACCTGGAAGTCGCTTTCCTCTTCCCGTGGGCCGTATCCTTCGGTGCGATCGGCTGGTTCGGGTTCTGGTCGATGATGGTGTTCCTCGCGGTGCTGACCATCGGCTTTATTTATGAATGGAAGAAGGGAGCCCTGGAATGGGAGTAGCTCCAAGCAACACGACGCTCGTCGCGCCGCAGCCGAAGGGGATCATCGATCCCGCGACTGGCAGGCCTGTTGGCAGCAACGACCCGTTCTTCGGCGAGATCAACAATGAACTTGCCGACAAGGGCTTTCTTGTCACGTCTACCGATGAGCTGATCAATTGGGCTCGTACCGGCTCCCTGATGTGGATGACTTTCGGCTTGGCTTGCTGCGCCGTCGAGATGATGCAGGTTTCCATGCCGCGCTACGACGTGGAGCGCTTCGGCTTTGCGCCCCGTGCCTCGCCGCGCCAGTCCGATGTCATGATCGTTGCTGGCACGCTGACCAACAAGATGGCGCCGGCCCTGCGCAAGGTCTACGACCAGATGCCCGAGCCGCGCTACGTCATTTCGATGGGTTCCTGCGCCAACGGCGGCGGCTACTATCATTATTCCTATTCCGTCGTACGCGGATGCGATCGCGTTGTGCCGATCGACATTTATATCCCGGGCTGTCCTCCCACGGCGGAAGCGCTGCTTTACGGCGTGCTTCTGCTGCAGAAGAAGATCCGGCGCACCGGCACGATCGAACGGTAAGGCAGGGGACAAGGTATTATGAGTGAAGCCCTGAACGAACTGGCCGCCTACCTCACGGAAGTTCGCAGCGCCCTGATCTCCTCGAGTGAGATCAAGTATGGCGAGCTGACCGTGACGACGACGGCCGAAAACGTTATCGCCCTGCTGACCTTCCTGCGTGACGATGCCAGGTGCGGTTTTGTCAACATGACGGATATCTGCGGCGTCGACTGGCCGCAGCGCGCTGAGCGTTTCGATGTGGTATACCATCTGCTGTCGCCCAAGAAGAATCTGCGTATCCGCGTCAAGGTTCCTGTGGGCGAAGATCAGCCCGTTCCCTCCGCCTGCGGCATCTATCCGGGAGCAGACTGGTTCGAGCGCGAAACCTGGGACATGTACGGCGTCCTCTTCACCGGCCATCCTGATCTGCGACGCCTGCTGACCGACTACGGCTTCGAAGGCCATCCGCTGCGCAAGGACTTCCCGACGACCGGTTTCGTCGAGGTTCGTTACGACGATGCCGCCAAGCGCGTCGTCTACGAGCCGGTGGAACTGAAGCAAGAATTCCGCAACTTCGACTTCCTGTCGCCGTGGGAGGGCACCGACTACGTGCTCCCGGGTGACGAGAAGGCGAAGGCCTAGTTATTGGCGTGTGGCAGGCTCTGGCCTGCCATTCTCTGAAATTCTGAAAACGCGAGCATCGCCGCCATGACAGAACATAACGTTCGCAACTTCAACATCAATTTCGGTCCGCAGCATCCGGCTGCGCACGGCGTTTTGCGTCTTGTCCTCGAATTGGACGGCGAAATTGTGGAACGCGTCGATCCCCATATCGGCCTGCTGCATCGCGGCACGGAAAAGCTGATCGAAACGAAGACCTATCTTCAAGCCGTTCCGTACTTCGATCGCCTCGACTACGTGGCGCCGATGAACCAGGAACATGCCTACGCGCTGGCTGTCGAAAAGCTGCTCGGCATCGATATCCCGATCCGCGGTCAGCTGATCCGCGTGCTCTATTCGGAAATCGGCCGCATCCTGTCGCATCTTCTGAACGTCACCACGCAGGCCATGGACGTCGGTGCGCTGACGCCGCCGCTCTGGGGCTTCGAAGAGCGCGAAAAGCTGATGGTGTTCTATGAACGTGCCTCCGGCTCGCGCATGCACGCGGCTTACATCCGTCCGGGCGGCGTTCACCAGGATCTTCCCGAAAAGCTCGTTCAGGATATCGGTGACTGGTGCGATCCGTTCCTGAAGGCACTCGACGACATCGACGACCTTCTGACGGGCAACCGTATCTTCAAGCAGCGTAACGTCGATATCGGCG
>NZ_JAUQTZ010000241.1:0-4184 GCF_059803845.1 Rhizobium sp. UFLA01-1127
CTTGCCGTGGTCAACGTGACCGATCGTCCCGATGTTAACGTGCGGCTTATTGCGCTCAAACTTACTCTTTGCCATTTGAATGCTTCCTGTGAACGTAATGAGTGACCCCGGCGAACCGGTTTAGTGCCGCCGTTTAAGGCTTTCGTCGCGTTTGCGCAAGACTTAATTGCAGGCCCTATTCCCGGCAAAGCCCGGCCGATAGCGCATGGTCCGCGGCCTTCGGCATTCCTTCGCCGCGCAAGCTTCACCGGCCGATCCGGTAAGTTATAAAAGCAGTTGCCGGTTCAGGTACTTAAATAGTCATGCTCAGGAGAGAATTCCAGATGTCGGGCATCGAAACGACCCGACCGGAATACCTGCCTCTGCAAACGACACGCGCCCTCGCCCGACGGGCAAGAGCGCGAAATCATGAAACAACGATGATCGTTCATCGCTGCGATCCACAAGCGGCCTGGCGCCTGCGGCAAAAGCACACCGTCAGGACCGCTTACCTGTCAATTAAGAAGATCGGCCGGCACCTTGCCGCCATTGTCCGCGAGCTTCTGCAGCAGAGCCTTGTGGAGGAACATGTTCATCCTGGCGGAATCTCCGGCATCGCCGGTATAGCCGAGCTCCTGCGCCAGTTCCTTGCGCTCGGGAAGGCTCGCGTCCATGCCAAGAGCCTTCATCAGGTCGACGATCGAATGTTCCCAGTCCAGCTTCTGACCGTTCTTCCTGACGGCAGCATCGAGGATGGAGGCGATATCAACCGGAGCAGCCGGCGCGCTGCTTGCGGGCGATGTCGCCGCCACAGTCGCCGAAGGAGCCGGCGTCATGGAAGGTTCCGGATTGGCGGTTGCGGCGGTGGTCGTCGGTGCAGGTGCAGCCTCGGCAGCCTTTGCCTGTCCCCAGATTGCACCCTTGATCTTGTCGAAGATACCCATTGCGCTCTCCCGTTTCGGTTGCCTGAGCGATATCTATCGCTCGCGGGAATTTAGGCAACCCTTCGCGTCAAATATGCAAAGACCGGCAGACACGCGAACGCAATACTCATTTCACCGCTGCGAAGAACGATCGATAAGCTAACAAATCCAAGATTTTGGAGCGGGTAGCGGGAATCGAACCCGCGTATTCAGCTTGGAAGGCTGCTGCTCTACCATTGAGCTATACCCGCGGGATGGTCAAGATCCGGTGCGGAATGGTGGAGGGAGTTGGATTTGAACCAACGTAGGCTGAGCCAACGGATTTACAGTCCGTCCCCTTTAACCACTCGGGCATCCCTCCAGTTTTCCGACTGGATCTTACGACCAAGCTTGTCAGACCGTGGCGTCGCCGCCGTGATCTGCGCCGCGTATATGACCGGACGATTTCCGTCTGTCAACACAAGGAATTGCCAAAAATGACGAAAAAATTTCAGCCCGTGGAAAAAGTCCGCCGGCGAAAGAGGGCTATGCTCTCGCGGACGCGCTGGTTATAAAGCCGCATGAGCAAAGACAAGACATTCGGCCGTTCCGGCCCCGATAACACCGCCGGCGACAAATCGGCCAAGGACACGCACTATGCTACTCTGCGCCGTGCGCACCGCGACGCGAAACGCGAGCGTGGCGAAATTCCGACGCCGGCGCCGCAGAAGCGCAAGCGGGCCGGCGCGGATGACTGGAAGCCGCCGGCGCTCGCGCCTGACCAGGTCTTCCTTTATGGCCTGCATACGGTTCGCGCCGCCCTGAACAATCCAGAACGCAAGAATATCAAGCTGTCGACGACGCAGAACGCGCTGGTGCGGCTGGAAATAGGGCCGGCAGATTCCCTCGGTATTCCGGTCGAGATCGTTTCGCCGCAGGACATCGACAAGGTGCTGGGGCCGGAAGCAATCCACCAGGGCGTGATGCTGGAGACGCGTCCCCTGCCCGTCCGTCGTCTCGAAGCACTGAAGGGCAGTCCGCTATTGCTCGTTCTCGACCAGGTGACGGATCCGCACAATGTCGGCGCGATCATGCGCTCGGCCGTGGCCTTCGATGCCGGCGCCGTCATCACGACGCAGCGCCACAGCCCGACCGAATCGGGCGTACTGGCGAAATCCGCTTCCGGCGCGCTCGAACTCATACCTTATATACAGATCACCAATCTCGCGGATGCGCTCACCGAACTGCATCGGCTCGGCTTCACGACGATCGGGCTAGATTCGGAGGGCCCGGCGCCGCTGGAGGGGACTTTCAGCGGCGACAAGATCGCTCTTGTGCTCGGTTCCGAGGGCAAGGGGCTACGCCAGAAGACGCGCGAAACGGTGAACGCGCTGGCGCGGCTCGACATGCCGGGCGCCATCAAATCGCTCAATGTCTCGAACGCAGCTGCGATCGCGCTCTATGTGACGCGATCCTATCTCAAGTCATAGAGCATGATGCCGAAAAGTGTCAGGGGATTTCGGACGACATCATGTTCTGCATCTTTGATCCTGGAGCGGATTCAGACTTTAGGTCGAATCGACCTAAAATCATCCGGCTCCAGCGGCGGCGCAGGTTGTCGCGACAAGTTGGGAGAATTTGCCTTGATCCGTGTTTTCGGTCTAGCGGCGGTTTCCGCCGCCCTTGCTTTGACAATGGCCCAGCCGGCGCCAGCGGCCGACGATGAAGTCGTTCAGGCACAAACCGGCACATGGCTGGTCGCGCCTGAAAGCGGCGCCAAGGGCTGCCGTCTCAACTTTGGGACGAACGCAGTCTCCGGCGGTCACGAAATCACCGGCGTGGATGCCTGCGCGACGCCTCTGCCCGCCCTTGCCAAAGCGCGGGCCTGGAACTTCACGGATGACGGCGCTCTCGCCATCGAAGATGCCGAAGGCAAGCCGCTGATGCGTTTCCAGCAGGAGGAAGGCTCGCCGTGGGAAAGCGAAGGCGGCGAGCCTACATGGCTGTTGCCGGCGCTGGGCGATGTCGATCATGTGCCGACCGTCGCGAGTCTTGCCGGCGCATGGCGCATCCAGCGACCGGACGGAAAGCCGGTCTGCGATATCACGCTGACCACCGACAAGGACCAGGACGGCACCGCCAAAATGTCACCAGGCGGCGACTGCGCCAGCGAAATCGGCGATCTCAAGCTCTCCCTTTGGGCGGCGGAAGGTTTCGGGCTTGTCATGCTGGGCAATAACGGCTCCTCGCTTTCCTTCGACATGAAGCCCGACGGCAGCTTCCAGAAATCAGAAGAAGAGGAAGGCGAACCGCTCCTGCTGGTCCGCAAATAAGCCGACTGAATCATATCGAAGCACGCTCACGGCGAGCGCTACATCAAGCCGCCGATGCTCATTGCTGGCCATAGGTGCCGAGTGCCAGGCCGATTGGTGCCAAAGTACTCTCTCGGTAACCGGGCACCCGTCCTGCAGCTTCGCCCAGGAGGTAACATTGAGGTTCATCTCGCATCGCGCGAGATAGCTCCGGCCCCCGACGGTCATACAGGCGACCTCGCCGACTGCATGCTGCTTTCCATCCGCATTTTTACAGTAGCAGTTTTCACCGGCTAGCGCCGATGCGCCTGTGATCGCCGTGATCACGACAAGCGGCAATCCCAAGACGACATGCCGCGATATCTCGCGCATGACCGTATCCTCCCCGCCATTGACAGGTGAAATCTATGCCTATTTCGGACATTGTAAATGCACCTGCATCCCGGGCACACGGGCAAATGCATGCATGAAGCACCAAGGTTGCGATTTAAACCAACTCGCCAAGGCTATCGGCAGACTCAGTGAATGACGGGATCCGCGTCGTCAAAGAAGGATCTGATGCCATCGCGCGCGATCGTTGCCAGGAATTCGTCGAACGCCTCGCGGTCGGTCGCGAAGGGCTCCTCCCATTCGATCAGATCCTCTTCCGGCGTGATGACCTCCATCCGCCAATCGGCATTGGTGCCGGCCGGACGAAAGATATCGACCAAGACGGTCACGCCGTCATCGGTGAATTCACCCGAGAGTTCGGAATGCTCTAACTTGGGCTTCTTTGGCTTGCTGGTCATAGGTTTCCAGGAACATGATGTTGTGATGATGATTTCGCCGCGAGCTGAATGCTTCGGCACCATAAACTATTGTGCCGCCGCCGATTTTCCATACCAGCGATCAACACGGCAACCAAGTCTTGGAAAAATCTGGTGCCCCCGGCAGGGTTCGAACCCGCGACCCCCTGATTACAAATCAGGTGCTCTACCAACTGAGCTACAAG
>NZ_JAUQTZ010000242.1:0-4127 GCF_059803845.1 Rhizobium sp. UFLA01-1127
CTATCATAGGGTTGTGGCGGAAGAGGTGGGATTCGAACCCACGGTACGGTTTCCCGCACGCCGGTTTTCAAGACCGGTTCCTTAAACCACTCGGACACTCTTCCAAGTAATTGAAAAGGCTGAAAAATCTATATTCTTTGATTTTTCGGAACCGGTTGTCGCAACCGATTTTTGATCCAATCACTCGACGGCTGGCTTTTTAGCAGCTTTGACCGCCGCGTCAACTTGTTCCGCCGGGCTTTCACGCATTCTGGACATCCGATGGAATGATGATTGAGGGATATCGATCGCATGCGGGGCAGTATGTGAGATTCGTTTCGTCATAGCGCGGAAATGGCGGCCCGGCCGCTGGAAACTGCCCGCCACCTTTGCCAGGTCAAGGGAGCAAATCTGACTGAAGCAAGCTGTTCATAAATCACGGTTGGTTTCCGTCAACTATCAGCGCACCGGGCGCCAAGCGCGCGATTTTTCGGCGTCGTGTTGATGACTTCGGCTTTACTGGATAGTTTCCGCGCCATGACTTCTGACGATCACTCCCTGTCTCTCGGCTCCAAGCCCCTCTCCGGCCCTGCCCTCACCGCCTTTTTCAGCCGCGATGCCGTTGCTGTTGCGTCCGATCTGATCGGGGCGCGTTTCACGGTAGCGGGCATAGGCGGTCGCATTGTCGAGACGGAGGCCTATCGGCCCGATGACGAGGCTTCACACGCATATCGCGGGCCGACAACGCGCAATGCGGCGATGTTCGGGCCAGCAGGACACGTTTATATCTACCGCTCCTACGGCATTCACTGGTGCCTGAATTTCGTTTGCAGCAAAGCAAGCGCGGCGCTCATACGGGCGATCGAGCCGGAAAGCGGCATCGAAGACATGATCCGGCGGCGTGGTCTTGCCGATATCGTTTCGCTATGCAACGGGCCGGGAAAGCTTTCGCAGGCACTGGCCGTCGATATAAGCCTCGACGGTCGCCCGTTGGATGCGGCGCCATTTTCGCTATTTCTCGCCGAACCGGTGCCGGTCGTCTCCGGCAAGCGCATCGGAATCACCAAAAACATCGATCCGCTCTGGCGTTTCGGCGCAGCAGGCTCGCGTTTCGTTAGTCGTCGTTTCCCATGAGCAAACAAAAGTGGCTGCAGAGGTGGTGCCCTGCAGCCACTGAGCCACGCAGTGAAACTGGAAAACTGCATGGCTATTCCATTGCAACGCTGTGGTCGACAGCCGGAGGCGCCTTCGGCTTGCGCAGGAGGACCAGCAGTGGCATTGCGAAGATCGACATCAGCATCAGCAGCTTGAAGTCGTCCATATAGGCGATGACGGTCGCCTGCGTCGTGATCATGCCGTCGAGCGTGGCTCGACCGACCGCCGTCAGAGGGCTCAAGCCGTGCGCCGCCGTCGCGTCGAAATAGCGGTTGAATGGCGTTACATAAGCAGCGATATTGGCATGGTTGACCTGCGTGTTCTCGGTGATCAGCATGGAAACGACCGAGATGCCGACGCTGGAGCCGATGTTGCGCGAGAGGTTGTAGAGACCGGTCCCCTCGCCGCGCATCTGCGCCGGCAGCGTCGCAAAGGCGATGGTCGTCAGCGGCACGAAGAGGAAGCCGAGGCCCGCGCCCTGCACGAAGCCGACGGATATCAGCGTCCATTGCGAGACGTCCGGCGTCCAGCCCGTCATGTCGTACATGGCCCAGGCGGTCAGCGCGAGACCGATGAACAGCAGCCAGCGTGTATCCACCTTGCCGATCAGGCGCCCCACCAGGAACATGCAGAACATGGTGCCGAGGCCGCGCGGCCCCATGACGATGCCGGCGGTCACGACCGGATAGCCCATCAGCGTCTGCAGATAGGGCGTCATCAGCGCCAGCGAAGCCAGATAGGTCACGCCGACGATGAAGATGAATAGGATGCTGACGGCAAAGTTCTGGTCCATGAAGAGCCGCGGATTGACGAAACTTCGCTCGGCCGTGAACATGTGTACGAGGAAAAGATAGAAGGCGCTGACACAGACGAGCGCCTCGATGATGATTTCGCTCGAATAGAACCAGTCGAGCTGCTCGCCGCGGTCGAGGAACAGCTGCAGGCCGGCGATCGCGATCGAAAGCATGCCGAAGCCGAACCAGTCGAGCTTGGCAAGCGCGTCGAGTTTCGTCTCGGTCACGTAGACGACGATGCCGAAAAAGGCGAGCGCGCCGATCGGTACGTTGATGTAGAACACCCAGCGCCAGCTGATATTGTCGGTCAGCCAGCCGCCGATGACCGGCCCGAGCACCGGGCCGACCATGACCGAAACGCCGAACAGCGCCATGGCGCGGCCGCGCTCCTCTACATTGTAGATATCGAGAAGAATACCCTGAGACAGCGGCACGAGCGATGCGCCGAACAGGCCTTGTAACAAGCGAAAGCCAACGATCTGCACCAGCGATTCCGACAGGCCGCAGAGAACGGAGGCGACGACGAAACCGGCGATCGCCACCAGCAGCACGCGCTTGCGGCCGAACTTCGCCGAGAGGAAGCCCGAGGGCGGCGTCATGATGGCGGCAGCGACGATGTAGGACGTCAGTACCCAGTTGATCTGGTCGGCACTGGCCGAAACGTCGCCCTGAATATGCGGCAGGGCGACGTTGGCGATAGTGGTGTCCAGCGCCTGCATGATCACCGACAGGATGACGCAGGCGGTGATCGCGCCGCGATTGGCGACAGGTGCCGCGGGAGAAGCAGTGGCGGCGTTACTCATGATCCTGACCGCGGGAATGGCCCAGCAGGCTGGTGACGAAATCAGGCAGGCCGCGGGCATGGCCGGTGTCGACATCGGCGACGACGCTCATCCCGACGCGCAATGGCGGCTTGCCTGCCATGCTGTCGATATTGATGATCATCGGGATACGCTGCACCACCTTCACCCAGTTGCCGGTCGTGTTCTGCGCCGGCAGGAGCGAGAAGCTCGAGCCGGATGCCGGCGCGATGCTGGCGACCGTGCCCTTCCATGTCACGCCGGGATAGGCATCGACCGAGATATCGACCTTCTGACCGGGCCGCACATAGGTAAGCTCGGTTTCCTTCGGGCTGGCATTGATCCACATATGCGTGGTGGAAACCAGCGAAAAGCCCGGCTGGGAAGCGGTCAGATAGGCGCCGACCTGCAGCGAGGGGACGTTGGCGGTGATGCCGTCGAAGGGCGCCTTCACGACCGTATCGTCAAGCTCGCGCTGTGCATTGTCGACCGCAGCCTTGGCCTGCAGATAGAGCGGATTCTGCTCGGCCGGCAGATCGGCGGCGCCGTCGCCGCCCAATTGGGCGAGAGTCGCCGCCGCCTGCGCCTGCGCGACCGAAACCTTCTGCTGTGCTGCTTCGAGATTGTGCTTTGCCTGGTCGAAGGCCGCCTTGGAGGCGACGGAGCTGCTGATCAGGTTCTGCTGGCGCTCGAATTCCGTCTGGTAATACGGGATGTCGGCCTGCGCCTGGGCGATTTCGGCCAGAGCCTGCTTGTAGCTCGCCTGCAAGTTCAGGATCTGATTCCTCGCATTGCCGAGCTGTGCTTTCGCGCCGTCGAGCGCGATCCGGAATGAATCCGGTTTCAGGCGGAAGAGTACCTGCCCCTTCTTCACCGCCTCGTTTTCGTGCACGTCGACCGAGATTACAGTGCCGGAGACATCCGTCGAGACACCGACCATGTCGGCCTGGATATAGGCATTGTCCGTGGACATGATCTGCCCGCCGGTGACGTAATAGTAGCCGCCGATGACGAGTGCGACCGGAAGCAGCGCAAAAAGGACCGGCCGCGTCAGCTTCCGGCGCCTGCGCGGCGTTTCCGGAGGGGCGGCAGGCCTCGCTGCGGCAATCGGCGGGGACTGCTGCGCCGGAGTCGAGGATGGCGCTTCGGCGACGTGTGCTTGATTTTCTTCGGAGGAATTTACGTTCGCAGGCATGCGAAGCGGAGAGGATGCATCAGCCATGTTGTGTCTCTTTGTCGACTGCCTTCGAACGGCAGGCGCTAAGCAGGTTCGATTTCATAAGGGTAAGCAATGCGTACAGGTGCTCCTGGTCCCCTTGAGAGGTTCCTTCGAGCGCCTCCTTGCGGGTCTGGTCGCCAAGGTTGCGCATCGTATCGATCAGCGGGCGGGCTTCGTCGC
>NZ_JAUQTZ010000243.1:0-4127 GCF_059803845.1 Rhizobium sp. UFLA01-1127
GCCGGCTGTGGTATTCCACCGGAACGCATGATCGCATGGATGGGGCAATTGCGATGCATGTTCAGGCCATCGAAGCCATTCAAGACGGTGACGCGAATGCGGCAGAAACAGCCATGGCGGCGCTCATCGATTATCTCAGTGGCGTATAGAAAGGGCGGCTTCGCTGCCGAAGCCGCCTCTCGTTCCCCATCCGGATAACTCGATCAACCGACGAAAGCGCGTTCGATGACGAACTCGGCCGGGTTATTGTTGGCACCCTCGTTGAGGCCAGCCTCTTCCAGCAGCGCCTTGGTGTCCTTCAGCATGGCGGAAGAGCCGCAGATCATGCCGCGATCGATGGCCGGATCGAGCGGCGGCACGCCAAGATCGCTGAAAAGCTTGCCGTTTTCGATGAGATCGGTAATGCGGCCCTTGAAGGGGAACTCCTCGCGGGTGACGGTCGCGTAGTGGCGCAGCTTGTCGCCGACGACTTCGCTCAGGATTTCATCGTTGCGGATTTCCTCGACGAGATCGAAACCGTATTTCAGCTCGGCCACATCCCGCGTCGTGTGGGTGAGAATGACTTCCTCGAACTTTTCATAGGTTTCCGGATCGCGGATGAGGCTCGCAAACGGCGCGATGCCGGTGCCGGTCGAGAACATGTAGAGCCGGCGGCCGGGCGTCAGCGCATCCAGAACCAGCGTACCGGTCGGCTTCTTGCGCATCAGCACTTCGTCGCCGGGCTTGATGTTCTGCAGGTGCGAGGTCAGCGGACCGTCAGGCACTTTGATGGAAAAGAACTCGAGTTCGTCGGCCCAGGCAGGGCTCGCGATCGAATAGGCGCGATAAAGTGGCTTGCCCTCGACCATGAGGCCGATCATAGCGAATTCGCCGGAGCGGAAACGGAAGCCTTGCGGCCGGGTCATGGTGAAGCGAAAGAGCCGGTCGGTATAATGCGTGACGCTCAGCACCGTCTCGGCGAAGACGCCGGCTGGCACTGCTGAAGCAAATTCATCTGATTTGGCGGGGGCGTTCATTCTGTCTCGGATCCCGTATTAATCTTGCATGTCTTTCCTGGCAGGCTCATTTCGCGATGCTGATATTATAATATAGCCGGTCTTGAAAGGCATTCCATTCCAACCGCCGGCACAGGACTGAAATATGAATGTTCCAGTCAAAACTCCAGCTTGCCGACTTTACCCATATTGATAGGCTCGAATACTGCAATCCGACACTGTCAAATTGCCGCAACAGCAAGCCCCAATGTCAGGCCGATTTCGCCGGCAACCGCCGCCAGCTATAAGCCTGTCCGCCTTCTGCGCGGCGCGCGGCCGGCTGATAATAGTGCGGAATGCCCGGCAAGCGATTTTCCGACAGCCGTCTCAACGCAGTTTCGTTGGTCACGGCGAAACTATCGATGCCGACGCGCAGCATCAACGGAATCTGGTCGATCAGCACATCGCCGACGGCACGCAACTCCCCAGCATAGCCCAGGCGCTGGCGCAAAAGCGAGGCATGGCTGAAGGAGCGGCCGTCGCTGAACGCCGGAAAGGCAACGGCAACAAGATCGAGACGATCGAGGTATGGCTGCAGCCGGGTCACGTCGTCGGCCGGTTTAATGACGACGCCGAGGCCGACGTCGTTGCTTTCTTCCGCCTTTGCGATCAGCGCATCGAGGCCAAGCAGAGGCTTCTGCGTCTCGGCCGCCTTGATCTCGTCAGTCTCGATGATCCAGAGATCACCTTCCACAAAGCCGGTTTCCCGCCAGATCTTGGTCATGGTCAATCTCCTTACGCTGCTTCGGCGGCCGTCGAGGACGAGCCGTAGAGCGCCGTCTTGAACGGCTGCGGCCCGACGCGACGATAGGCGGCGAGGAAGGTTTCGGAAGGATCCAGACGAAGTCCGAGATAGGTATCGACGATGGTCTCGATAGCGTCAGTCACTTTGTCGGGCTCGAAGCCACGGCCGATGATCTCACCGATCGAGGTGTTTTCGTCGCCGGAGCCGCCGAGCGTGATCTGATAGAGCTCCGCGCCCTTCTTCTCGACGCCGAGCAGGCCGATATGGCCGACATGGTGGTGGCCGCAGGCATTGATGCAGCCGGAGATCTTGATCTTCAGCTCGCCGATCTCGGACTGGCGCTCGGGCGAACCGAAGCGTCTGGAAATCTCCTGCGCGACCGGAATGGAGCGCGCATTGGCAAGCGCGCAGTAATCAAGGCCGGGGCAGGCGATGATGTCCGTGATCAGGCCGGCATTCGCCGTTTCCAGGCCGATGGCGACGAGGCCGCGATAGACGGCTTCGAGATCGGCCAGAGCAACATGCGGCAGAATCAGATTCTGCTCATGGCTGACGCGAATTTCGTCGAAGGCATATTCCTCTGCGAGGTCGGCCACGGCCTCCATCTGTGCATCCGAGGCATCGCCCGGAATGCCGCCGATCGGCTTCAGCGAGATGGTCACCATGCCGTAATCCGGGTTCTTGTGCGGCTGCACGTTCTGCTGCACCCAGCGCGCGAAGTCCGGATCGGCCCTCTTCCAGCGCGCCAGGCTTTCCCAGCCTTCGGCGCGCTCAGGCAGCGCCGGCGGTGCGAAATAGGCCGAAATCGCCTGGACGTCGGCCTCCGGCAGCTTCAGCTCCGTATCTTTCAGCTTCTCGAATTCGACCTCGACCTGACGCGCCAATTCTTCGGCGCCGGTTTCATGCACGAGGATCTTGATGCGCGCCTTGTACTTGTTGTCGCGGCGGCCATACAGGTTGTAAACGCGCATGATTGCCGTCGTATAGGAGAGGAGATCCTCTTCCGGCAGGAAATCGCGGATCAGCTTGGCAACGAGCGGCGTGCGGCCCTGCCCGCCTCCAACATAGACGGCAAAGCCGATCTCGCCCTTGTCGTTCTTTTTCAGATGCAGGCCGATATCGTGAACCTGGATAGCTGCGCGGTCGCGCTCGGCACCGGTGACGGCGATCTTGAACTTGCGCGGCAGGAACGAGAATTCCGGGTGAACGGACGACCATTGGCGCAGAATTTCTGCATAAGGCCTGGGATCGGCGACTTCGTCTGCCGCTGCGCCGGCGAAATGGTCGGCCGTCACGTTGCGAATGCAATTGCCCGAGGTCTGAATGGCGTGCATCTCGACGGAGGCGAGATCAGCCAGCGCATCCGGCATTTCGGAGAGCTTCGGCCAGTTGAATTGCAGGTTCTGGCGGGTGGTGAAGTGACCATAGCCGCGGTCATAGGTGCGTGCGACATGCGCGAGCATGCGCATCTGGCGCGAGCTCAGCGTGCCATAGGGAATAGCGATGCGCAGCATATAGGCATGCAGCTGCAGATAGACGCCGTTCATCAGGCGCAGCGGCTTGAAGGCGTCTTCCGAAAGCTCACCCGAGAGGCGTCGCGCCACCTGATCGCGGAACTGGGCAACCCGTTCCGCAACGAAGGCGTGGTCGAATTCATCGTAACGATACATGATTTCCTCGGGACTTCTCAGGCTGCAATGAAATCGGGATCGGCCGCGGCATAGCCTGGCGCATATTCCATGGTGGGGCCTTCGGCGCGGATGCGCTCGCGCAGGCGCAGCGGCCAGAGCTTGCCGCCGGTTTCCTGAACGTCGATCAGATTGACGTCGACGACCTTGTTGTCGGCATAGGCTTTCTTGCCGATCGCTTCCAGAGCGGCTTCCGCCTCGGCATGACGGGCGACAAGCGCTTCCTGCAGCGATAACGTCCACTCACCATTTGCGTTCAGCCAAACGGCGACGCCATCGGTGAGCCGGTTTGCGGTCAGAACCTTGTCGACCATCAATCAGCTCCTTGCATAGTCTTGAGCGACGGCCCCGCGACGGACCAGCGGCTCGGATTGTTCAAAATTCGCACCGGCGACGGCATCGCCGATAATGACCATGACCGGCCCGCCCAACTCATCACGATGCTCGAGACCGGGCAGATCCCGCAGGATGCCATGCATCAGGCGGCGATCGCGACGGCTCGCATTTTCGATGATGGCAACCGTCGTCTCGGGCGGGAGGCCGGCCTGCATCAGGCGGCCGGCGACGGAGGCGGCGACCGTACGCCCCATATACACTGCAATCGTGGCGCCGGATACGGCCAAACTCGCCCAGTCTGGCAACACATCGCCCGTAAGATCG
>NZ_JAUQTZ010000244.1:0-4053 GCF_059803845.1 Rhizobium sp. UFLA01-1127
CGATTTCTACAAGGAAGTCGTCGCTTTCGCCAAGAAGCACGACATTATCGTGCTGTCGGATCTGGCCTATTCGGAAATCTACTTCGACGACGTACCGCCGCCATCGGTACTGGAAGTCCCTGGCGCCATCGACGTGACGGTCGAGTTCACCTCCATGTCGAAGACCTTCTCCATGCCCGGCTGGCGCATGGGCTTCGCCGTCGGCAACGAGCGGTTGATCGCGGCGCTGACGCGCGTAAAGTCCTATCTCGATTACGGTGCATTTACGCCGATCCAGGTGGCGGCGACCCACGCGCTGAACGGCGACGGTTCCGACATCGCCGAAGTGCGCAACATCTACAAGCGGCGCCGTGACGTTCTGGTCGATAGCTTCGGCAAGGCCGGTTTCGACGTGCCGCCGCCGGCAGCGACCATGTTTGCCTGGGCGAAGATTCCGGAAAAGTTCCGTCATCTCGGTTCGCTGGAATTCTCCAAGCTTCTGGTCGAGAAGGCTGATATTGCGGTTGCTCCGGGCATTGGCTTCGGCGAGCAGGGCGACGATTATGTCCGCATCGCACTTGTTGAAAACGAACATCGCATCCGTCAGGCGGCGCGCAATCTGAAGCGCTTCCTCTCCACGGCGGATGAGACCATGCATAATGTCATTTCGCTGAACGCCCATCGTTCATAATATCGTGCGGCAGCCGTTTCCGCGGCTGCCGTCCCCCATACTGATCAGGAATTTTCCATGGCAGATGCCCTCAAAATCGGCATTGCGGGCTTGGGTACCGTTGGTGCCTCGCTCGTCCGCATCATCCAGAGCCGCGCTAACGAGCTTGCCGTTACCTGCGGCCGTCCCGTCAAGATCGTCGCCGTTACGGCGCGCGATCGCACGCGGGATCGCGGCATCGATTTAACCGGCATCGAATGGTTCGGCGGTCCGGTCGATCTGGCGCAGAAGGCCGATATCGACGTGTTCGTCGAGCTGATCGGCGGCTCCGAGGGCGCTGCCAACGCTGCCGTGCGGGCGGCTCTTGCCCGTGGCCTGCATGTCGTCACCGCCAACAAGGCGCTGCTTGCCTATCACGGCGTCGAGCTCGCGCAGATCGCCGAAGAAAAGGGCGTCCTGCTCAACTTCGAAGCGGCCGTCGCCGGAGGCATTCCGGTGATCAAGGCGCTGCGTGAATCCCTGACCGGCAATACGATTTCCCGCGTCTACGGCATCATGAACGGGACCTGCAACTACATCCTGACCCGGATGGAGAAGGAAGGCCTGTCTTTCGCCGATTGCCTGAAGGAAGCGCAGCGTCTCGGCTATGCCGAGGCCGATCCGGCTTTCGACATCGAGGGTAACGACACCGCCCACAAGCTCGCGATCCTGACGACGCTTGCCTTCGGCAATCGCATCGCGGCGGACGACATCTATCTCGAGGGCATCACCAATGTCTCCATCGAGGATATCCGCGCAGCCGCCGATCTCGGTTACCGCATCAAGCTGCTCGGCGTTGCCCAGCGCACCGAAAGCGGCATCGAGCAGCGCGTACATCCGACCATGGTGCCGCTCGATTCGGTCATCGCCCAGGTCGATGGCGTCACCAATGCCGTGGCGATCGAATCTGACATTCTCGGCGAGTTGCTGATGGTCGGCCCCGGCGCCGGAGGCAATGCAACGGCCTCGTCCGTGCTCGGCGACATTGCCGATATCGCCAAGAGCCGGCCGGGCGAGCAGCGCGTGCCGGTGTTCGGCCATCCAGCCAAGGCGCTGGAGCCCTACCGCAAGGCGCAGATGCAGAGCCATGAAGGCGGCTACTTCATCCGTCTGACCGTTCTCGACCGCACCGGCGTCTTTGCAAGTGTCGCGACCCGCATGGCGGAAAACCATATCTCGCTCGAATCGATCGTCCAGCGCTCGAAGCAGCACTTGGCACCGTCCGATCACCAGACGATCATCCTCGTCACCCATGCGACGACGGAGGATTCGGTGCGCAAGGCGGTTGCGGCAATCAAGAACGAAGGCTATCTCGTCGGCGAGCCGCAGGTCATTCGTATCGAGCGGCCGAAAGAATAGGTATAGCGGCGGCGTATCTCATAAAGGCGCCGCCCACAAATTCCGGGAGAGATGGTGGAGCAACCGGTCGATCCAGTTCAGCGGGCATTTCTGGGTGTCGAGCGCTCGGTGTCAGGCAATCGCTGGGTCTCCCGGCTCGATCAGGCGGGTCAGAACAGGGCGCTCGCCATTGCGCAGACCCATGGCTTGCCGGAGCTGATTGCCCGTGTGCTTGCAGGACGTGGCGTCGGGCAGGACGAGGCCATGGCCTTCCTCGATCCGACGATCCGCGGCCTGATGCCGGACCCGCATCTGCTCACCGACTGCGAAAAAGCCGCACGGCGCCTCCTGCACGCGATCAGGAAGGGCGAGACGGTTGCGATCTTCGGCGACTACGATGTCGATGGCGCGGCCTCCTCTGCGCTGCTTTATCGCTTCCTGACTCATTTCGGGGTTCCGGCCAGCATTTATATTCCCGATCGAATCTTCGAAGGCTACGGCCCCAACCCGACCGCCATCGGCCAGCTCATCGATAATGGCGCGACGCTGATCGTGACGGTCGATTGCGGCTCGACCAGCTTCGAATCGCTTGAAGTGGCGAAGGCGCGGGGTATCGATGTCGTCGTCATCGATCACCATCAGGTGGCGCATGAGCTGCCGCCATGCCACGCCCTGGTCAATCCCAACCGTGAGGATGATCTCTCGGGGCAGGGGCATCTCTGCGCTGCCGGTGTCGTCTTCATGGTTCTGGTCGCGGCCCTGCGGCTGCTGCGCGAAGAGGGTGATTCCCGCGTGCGCTCGATCGACCTGCTTGCCTGGCTCGATATCGTCGCGCTGGCGACCGTCTGCGATGTCGTGCCGCTGAAAGGCCTCAATCGCGCCTATGTCGTCAAAGGGCTGATCGCCGCTCGCCATCAAGGTAATCTCGGACTGGCGGCGCTGTTTCGTAAGGCTGGTCTCAACGGCCCCGTCTCTCCCTATCATTTCGGCTTCCTGATCGGCCCGCGCATCAATGCCGGCGGGCGCATCGGCGATGCCGCACTTGGCGCGCGCCTGCTGACGCTGGACGATACTGGCGAAGCCGAAACGATCGCCGCGAAACTCGACGAACTCAATCGCGAAAGGCAGGCCATGGAGGCCGCCATGCTGCAGGAGGCCGAGGCCGAGGCGCTGGCGGAATATGGCAACGGCGATGGCGCCTCCGTCATCGTCACGGCACGCGAGAGCTGGCATCCGGGAATAGTCGGTCTGATTGCCTCACGCCTCAAGGACAAGTTCCGCCGGCCGGCCTTCGCTATTGCCTTCGATTCGACGGGCAAGGGTACAGGCTCCGGCCGCTCCATCAACGGCTTCGATATGGGCCGCATGGTGCGTGCCGCCGTCGATGCCGGTCTGCTGGTTAAAGGCGGCGGACATGCCATGGCGGCCGGTCTGACGGTCGAGCGAAGTAACCTCGGCAAAATGCGCGCCTTCTTCACGGAGAAGGCGGAGAAACAGGTAGCTGGACTTGTTGCCAACGAAGCCTTGAAAATTGACGGCGCCCTCGGCGCAAGCGGCGCGACCGTGGAGCTGATCGACAGGCTGGAGACTGCCGGCCCCTACGGGTCGGGTCATCCGCAGCCCGTTTTTGCGCTCCCGAGCCACAAGCTGCGCGATTCCCGTCTTGTCGGCCAATCGCATATCAAGATCACGCTTGAGGCCATGGATGGCGGCCGGGTGGGTGGCATTGCCTTCCGCGCGGCGGAGACGCCCTTGGGCGAACTGCTGATGTCTTCCCGGGGCGCGCAGATCCATGTCGCGGGCACGCTTGGCGCCGATCATTGGCAGGGAAGCCGGCGCGTGCAGCTCCGCGTCACGGACGCGGCAAAAGCTCCATAACGCAAGCGTGTCCGATACCGCATCAGCACAATGTCGCTTTGCGAAGTAAAATCATCATTTTAAGGGGAAGAGACAGTGGCACGCCCTAGGGGAGTCGAACCCCTCTTTACAGAATGAAAATCTGTCGTCCTAACCGATAGACGAAGGGC
>NZ_JAUQTZ010000245.1:0-4041 GCF_059803845.1 Rhizobium sp. UFLA01-1127
GGGCAACAGTGTCGCCATGAAGGCCGTCAATGCCGGCGAGGTCGAAGGCGCTGTGATCTATCACTATTATTGGTTCGGCGATCAGGCCAAGACCGGCGAAAACAGCAAGAACGTGGCCCTGCACTATTTCAAGAACCAGGATCCGGGCGCCTTCGTCAGCATCTCGGGTGGTGGCGTTCTGGCGTCCAGCCAGCACCAGAAGGAAGCGCAGGCTTTCCTGAAGTGGATTACCGGCAAGGGCGGTCAGGCAGTTCTGCGCGATGGTAATTCCTATGAATATGCCGTCGGCAATGGTGAGGCTTCCAATCCGAAGCTCGTGCCGCTGTCCGATCTTCAGGCTCCGAAGGTCGAGCCTTCCAAGCTGAACAGCAAGAAGGTCACCGATCTGATGACGGAAGCGGGCCTCATCTAAGGCAAAGCCTGCACCGCAGCGCCTTTCGAGCGCTTCGCGCGGGCTTGGCTCTTGCATCACTGTCCTATGCCCTGCTAGGGGCATAGGGATGGCCTTTGGAGCCGGAAGGTTTCAGGTCTGTTCGACCTGAAACCTTCCGGCTCTGAACTCAAAGAAGCAGAGCATGATGTCGTCCGAAAATCGCTCACACTTTTCGGCGTCATGCTCCGGGCCGATCGATCGGGCAATCGCGGTATGCGGCGGTTGCCTTCCTATTTCAGGGCGTGAAAGGCAGCTCGGATTTGCTGCAGAAGAACACATATGCCGGCGAGGCCGCCGCCATGCGAATGCCCCAGTTGACGGCTGCTCCCCGTAGCCGCGTTCGGCATGCATCCGTCGTCGCCCTTGCTTCGATCGTCGCGCTTCTGAGTCTTGTGCCGCTCGGCTTCATCGTCTGGATCACGGTCGACACCGGCTGGGCAGAAGTCACCGCCCTGATCTTCCGTAGCCGCGTCGGCGAGCTGCTCGTCAATACCGTCCTGCTCGAAGTCTGCACCATTCCGCTTTGCATCCTGCTGGCAGTCACGCTTGCCTGGCTGACCGAACGCACTGATATTCCCGGCGCCCGCCTCTGGTCCTGGCTGGCCGCAGCGCCACTTGCCGTGCCTGCTTTCGTGCACAGCTACGCCTGGGTCAGTCTCGTGCCCGGCATGCGCGGGCTCTGGAGCGGCGTGCTGGTTTCGGTTCTTGCCTATTTTCCCTTTCTCTACCTGCCTGTCGCAGCCGCGCTGCGCCGGCTCGATCCGGCGATCGAGGATGCCGCGGCCTCGCTCGGCCTTGGCCCCTGGCACGTCTTCTTCCGCGCGATCCTGCCGCAGCTCCGCCTTGCCATTTGCGGCGGCTCGCTGCTGATCGGCCTGCATCTCCTGGCGGAATACGGTCTCTACGTGATGATCCGCTTCGACACATTCTCGACCGCCATCGTCGACCAATTCCAGTCGGCCTATAACAGCCCGGCCGCGAATATGCTCGGCGGCGTCCTCGTCTTCTGCTGCCTGTTGCTGCTCGGCATCGAGGTACTGGTGCGTGGCAATGAGCGCTATGCCCGCATCGGCTCCGGTGCTGCCCGTCCGGCCGATCGCCGCCGTCTGCGTTGGTTCGTCGTTCCCGCCATCGCGCTGCCCGTCGTCACCGCCGCGCTGACGCTCGGCATTCCCTTCGTCACCCTGGCGCGCTGGCTCATTCTCGGCGGACTGGATATCTGGCGGATCGATTCCGTCGGCTCCGCGCTGCTGCAGACCATTCTTCTCGCGATCGCCGGTGGTCTCCTCGCCACTATTGCAGCGGCCCCCATGGCCTGGCTGTCGGTGCGCGCGCCCGGCCGGCTGCAGCGCGTTCTCGAAGCCTGCCATTATTATGTCGGCTCGCTGCCGGGCGTCGTCGTGGCTTTGGCCCTCGTGTCCATCACCGTCCGGCTGTTCCTGCCGCTTTACCAGACCTTTGCCACGCTGCTGCTTGCCTATGTCCTGCTGTTCCTGCCGCGCGCCATGGTCGGCCTACGCGCCAGCATCGCCCAGGCACCCGTCGAACTCGAGCGGGCTGCCATGGCGCTGGGGCGTACGCCGGCGCAGGCTGTACGGCAGATCACCATGCGGCTTGCGGCTCCCGGCTTCGCCGCCAGCGTGGCACTCGTCGCGCTCGGCATCACCAATGAGCTGACTGCGACGCTGATGCTCTCTCCCAACGGCACGGAAACGCTGGCAACGAAATTCTGGTCTCTGACGAGCGAGATCGATTATGTCTCCGCAGCACCCTACGCCTTCATGATGATCGTCCTGTCGCTGCCGCTTACCCTTCTCCTTTACGTGCAATCCAAGCGAACGGCCGGACAATGACCTTTCTGGCAATCAAGAATATCAGCAAGCGCTATGGCCCCGTGCATGCGCTCGACAACATCGACCTCACGGTCGCTGCCGGCGGCCGAACGGCCATCGTCGGCCCGTCCGGCTCCGGCAAGACGACGCTCCTGCGCATCATCGCCGGCTTCGAAACCCCCGATGCGGGACAGGTGGAGCTGGAAGGCGAGATCCTGGCGGATGGCGAGGCCATCGTGCCCGCGCATCGCCGTGGCATTGGCATCGTCTCGCAGGACGGCGCCCTGTTTCCGCATCTGAGCGTCTCGGAGAATATTGGTTTCGGCATGGAGCGCGGCGCGCGCGACCGCGACCAGCGCATCAACGCCCTCATCGATATGGTCGAGCTCGACCGCGGCATGCTCGACCGCCGGCCGCACCAGCTTTCCGGCGGACAGCAGCAGCGCGTGGCACTGGCGCGCGCGCTCGGCCGCAAACCAAGACTGATGCTGCTCGACGAGCCCTTTTCAGCCCTCGACACCGGCCTGCGCGAAAACATGCGGAAGGCCGTCGCCCGCGTACTGCAGATTGCCGGCATCACGGCGGTTCTAGTGACGCATGATCAGGCAGAGGCGCTGTCCTTTGCCGATCAGGTCGCCGTTCTGCGCCAGGGCAAACTCATACAGGCCGGCACGCCGCAGGCGCTCTATCTTAGTCCGAGGGACCGCGAAACCGCGCTCTTCCTCGGCGATGCCATCGTGTTGCCGGCCGATCTGAACGACGGATCCGCCAAATGCGTCCTTGGGCATATTCCGGTCGATGCCGAGATCCGGCAGGGGCACACCGATATCATGTTGCGGCCCGAGCAATTGCGCCTCCAGGCGATCGGTGAGGCCGGAGCGGGTGCTGCCTGCATCGGCAAAGTGACCGAAATCGAGTTTGGCGGTGCCGTCTGCGCTGTTACGGTCGTGCTCTCCAACGGCTCCGAGACGCTGAACATCAAGAGTTCAGGCGTTGGTCTGCCCGAGGTCGGTAGCATGGTTTCGGTGAGCGTTATCGGAAAGGCACATGTGTTCGACAAGCTCGATACCTGAACGTTAATTCGGGTTGAAGCGGGCGATGCTTTGGCGAAGATGGGGCACGCCGTCATCGTGCCCCTTGCCACAGGAATTCCCCATGTCTTTTCCCGATGAGATCGCGCAGGATCTTCCTTTCCTCACGTCGCTTCGCCGCAACCTTCATGCCCATCCCGAACTCGGCTTCGAGGAGGAGCGCACCAGCGGCATCGTCGCGACCTTGCTGGAGGAAGCGGGGCTGGCGGTGCATCGCGGCCTCGGCAAGACCGGCGTTGTGGGAACGCTGCAGGTCGGCAACGGCACGCGCCGCATCGGCCTTCGCGCCGACATGGATGCGCTGGCCATGCCGGAAAAGGCCAATCGGTCCTACAAATCCACCATTCCGGGCAAGATGCATGCCTGCGGACATGATGGCCATACGACCATGCTGATCGGCGCGGCGCGTCACCTTGCCGCCAAACGCGGATTCTCCGGCACGGTGCATTTCATCTTCCAGCCGGCGGAAGAAGGCCGAGGCGGTGCCAAGCGCATGGTGGACGATGGTCTTTTCGATCTGTTTCCCTGCGACGCCGTTTACGGGCTGCACAATATGCCAGGCCTCGCCGCCGATGAGATGGCCGTTGTCGAGGGACCGCAGCTTGCCTCCTCGGACAGCTGGCGCGTCACTTTCCGTGGGACGGGAACCCACGGCGCCAAGCCGCATCTCGGCAAGGATCCGATC
>NZ_JAUQTZ010000246.1:0-4039 GCF_059803845.1 Rhizobium sp. UFLA01-1127
TGACCACGTTGGGTTTCACCGGGGGCTTGGCGGCAAAGGTGGGTGCGGCTGGTTTCACCGCCTGAACATGCACATTGGGTTTCGGCGCGGTGGCCACGGCATTCGGCTTCGCGGCCGGAGCCGCCTGCGGCGCCGGGGTCTTGGCGATCTGATTTTGACCCTTCACGGCAGGCGTGTTTCCGGCCGGCGGCAGGGGCTGCCCCTTGGCGCCCGGAAGCGCATGTGTCTTGGCATTCGTGCCGGGCTGTGCAGGTTGCGTGGCGATGGCCGGGTTACGCGTCGCGTTCGGTGCCGCCTGAGGCTGTTGGGCCTGCTTCGTCTGTGCCGCACCCGGCACCTTCGGAAGATTGCCGGTTGCAGGCAGGGGCTGGCCGTTGGCGCCGGGAAGCGCGTGTGCGTTGGTATTCGCTCCCGGCTGGGCAGGTTGGGTGGCGACAGCCGGATTATGCGTGGCGTTCGGAGCCACCTGTGGCTGCTGAGCCTGTTTCGCAGGAGCCACGCCCGGAGTGGCTGGAGCCTTGCCGGTCGTCGGCAGGGGCTGGCCGTTGGCACCCGGAAGCGCATGTGCAGCATTCCCCGTCTGCGGCTGTGCTTGCGGCTGGGCAGAAGGCGCAACCGCAGGAGCTGCTCCAGTCGGGGTTTTGATCACCGCGGCCGGATTCTGCTGTTGCTGGGCTGCAGCCTTCTTCTGCACCGAGGGCGGCAAGGCAACATGCAGAGCAGCCGCACCCGCGCCGGCAAGGACGGCGGCGCCTGCGATCTTCTGTCCGGTCGTCAATCCTGGAGCTGCCTGTGGCGTTGCCGGTGCCGCTCCATTCTCGTTGATGACCGTCGTGTTGTTCACGACCGTATTGTGGATGTTATTGAAGATGACGTTGTTTTCCGGCGGCGCGACATCACGCGGCGGCTCGACCCAGTCAGGAACCGGAACGTAGGCCGGCTCCGGCAACACGTAGAGATCGACAGGAGGCGGTGGCGGCGCAAGCACGACGAAATCCGGCGGCGGCGGCGCCAGGAAGACGACAGGCGGCGGTGGTGCATAGCCGAAGTCGGCATCATCGAAATAAAGGACGGGCCGTTCCACATAGACGATTTCCGGTGGCGGTGGCGGCGGCACGTCATACTCGATCACCGTAAACGAGGGCGGCGGCTCCAGTGCTGCCTCGAAATGATCGAGACGGCGGCGGGCATCCCATACGTGGGGACCGCGCGGATAGCGCCTCAGATAGGACCAATAGGCCTCCGGCGTATCGGCACGCCACGTCTCGCGCCAGGTAATCGCCTCGCGGCGGGCGGCGATGATAGCGCGGACACGCTTCGCCATGGAATCGTTGGGATAGGCTGCGAGAAAATCCTCATAACCCTGCAGCGTATCGCGATCGAGCGCGGCGAAATAGGCATCCCGCTCGTCAAAATCGCGGATCGCCTTTGTCCGGATTGCGGCATTGTCGTAGCTGGAGACCTGGGCGGCCGGCGCATTGGGACCGCGATCGAAGAAGGTGAAGGCGTTCTTGAATTTGGAGGCATCCCAGGAAATCTGCGCGCCCTTGGTCAAATCGCTGACCCGCAGGCGCGTGCGATCGAAAACGTCGTCCAGCGACAGGCCGCCGACGCGGATCATCTCAGCCAGCGCATGTGCGTACGAGCCGTAGGGGCCAGTCTCCTGCGGTGCGACCGTACCGGGCGCCGCATTGAAGGCGATCAGCTGATTGGCATCAGGATCGACCAGCGCCAGACCGCCTGCGAGCGGCTGACTGGACTGCACGAATGGATTGGCCCTCGCCGCGTCGAGCACGACGATGCTGCCGCGATTGTTGAGCGATGCCAGCGACTTGGTGAAATCGGTAACCCGCAGGGCTTCAACCGGGACATCGGTGGCATTGGCCATCTGAGCATCCACAGGCACGAAATAGTTATCGCCCTGATACTGCACCCCGTAACCCGCCATATAGACGAAGACGACGGTATTGGGTCCCGACGCATTCGCTTTGGTCAGAAAGTCGCGCATCGCATCGCGCAACCCGTTCTGGTCGAGGTCGCGCGCGCCGATTACGTCGAATCCTGCGGCCTGCAGCGTCTGCGCGATCAGGCCGGCATCATTGGCCGGCGTCGGTAAGGCACCTGCCTTATAGGCGGCGTTACCAACGACAAACGCTATTCTCTTTTCAGGGGAACCTTGCGCCTGGACCGGGCTCACCGCGGCAATGCCGCCTAAAACCAACATCAGGGCGAAGAATGCAAAGATCGTCTTTTTGAACGACAATCCCATCATCGAAAGCAAAGCTGACATACCGGTTTCTTTCACGAAACATGCGCTGCACGCGGGATTAACAGCAAAACAATGAGCTTCGATTCGGGCGAATACGCGGCACATTCCGGGTGGCTTCGGGGGTTCATGTCACGATCCGTTCACATTAAGAGGCGTTATGTTACAAACCCAGCCCGGCCCGCGAGACCTGTCGAAACTTGGTTTCGCACCCACCAAAATGGTGACGCGCCGGTAAATCGATGCTAAACGCGCCCGGCGACATTCAACAACAGCGACTGCGCCGCATTCTCTGTCGATGCGGTTTCGAGAGACCAAGATCATGGCTGAGTTCAAATCCGATTTCCTGCGCACCCTGCAAGAGCGCGGCTTCATTCATCAGATTTCCGATGAAGCCGGCCTCGACGATCTCTTCGCCAAGGAAACCGTGACGGCCTATATCGGCTATGATCCGACGGCATCGAGCCTCCATGTCGGCCATCTCACCCAGATCATGATGCTGCACTGGCTTCAGGCAACCGGCCATCGGCCGATCTCTTTGATGGGCGGCGGCACCGGCATGGTCGGCGACCCCTCCTTCAAGGAAGAGGCCCGCAAACTAATGACCATCGACATGATCGAGGACAATATCGCTTCGATCAAACGCTGCTTCTCGAACTATCTCGACTACACCAAGCCCGGCAACGCGGCCTTGATGATCAACAATGCCGAATGGCTGCGTTCGCTGAATTATCTCGAATTCCTGCGCGATGTCGGCCGGCATTTCTCCGTCAACCGCATGCTGTCCTTCGACAGCGTGAAGACGAGGCTTGACCGCGAACAATCGCTGTCGTTCCTCGAATTCAACTACATGATCCTGCAGGCCTACGATTTCGTCGAACTGGCCAGGCGTTACGATTGCCGCCTGCAGATGGGCGGCTCGGATCAGTGGGGCAATATCGTCAACGGCATCGATCTCGGTCACCGCATGGGGACCAAGCAGCTCTTTGCCTTGACCTCGCCGCTTCTGACGACCTCCTCCGGTGCCAAGATGGGCAAATCAGCTTCTGGTGCCGTCTGGCTGAATGCCGACCTGCTGCCTGTTTATGATTTTTGGCAATATTGGCGTAACACCGAGGATGCGGACGTTCCGCGCTTCCTCAAACTGTTCACCACGCTGCCAATGGATGAAATCGCGCGACTTTCCGCCATCGCAGGCTCCGAGCTCAATGAGGTCAAGAAGATCCTCGCGACCGAAGTCACTGCAATCCTGCACGGCCGCACGGCGGCCGAACAGGCGGCCGAAACGGCGCGCAAGACCTTCGAGGAAGGCGGTCTGTCGGAAAACCTGCCGTCGATCGACGTCCCGCCGTCCGAACTCGACTCTGGCATCGGCCTTCTGGCTCTGATCGTGCGCGCCGGCCTTGCCGGGTCGAACGGCGAAGCTCGCCGTCACGTCCAGGGCGGCGCCGTGCGCGTCAACGATCATCCCGTCAGCGACGAGCGCAAGATCATCGGCGCCGGCGAAGTCACCGCGGATGGCGTCATAAAACTTTCGCTCGGTAAGAAGAAGCACATCCTCATCCGTCCGGTTGGCTGAGCGGCGAATATACGGAAAGCAAAAAGCCGGTGCTTCTCGCCGGCTTTTTTATGTACACATCGTCCCTTTTGGTTTTGATCGCTTTCCGCTGGCATAGGGAAGGCTGTGTCTCTAGGTCGGCTGAACCTCGCTGCGCTTGACGGCTGGCATGTTGAAACCGTCGAGCTCGGATATTGCCAATTTGCAAGTTCACG
>NZ_JAUQTZ010000247.1:0-4035 GCF_059803845.1 Rhizobium sp. UFLA01-1127
CGGCTGAACCTCGCTGCGCTTGACGGCTGGCATGTTGAAACCGTCGAGCTCGGATATTGCCAATTTGCAAGTTCACGCCCAGCCCTCCGCCAGTTTTCTGCATGCGTGATGTCGGATTGCGGCCTACCCGTTCGTCTTATGTTAGCATCCCAATTCAGGAGGTGGATTATGGATGAGGTCCCTGTCATCAAGACGAGGCGTAAAGGGCGAAGCCTTACGCAGAGCATGTTGATTCCCAGCGAAGAGATGGTTGCAAGCGCGCTGTTGGCGGCGCCTCCGGGTCAGTTATCTGACCTGGGCGGAATAAGAAAGGCGCTTGCCCGGCAATATGGCGCAGATGCCTGCTGCCCTGTCACCGTTCAGCGGCATCTGGTGCAGATCAGCGAAAGCGGCACTGCGCCGTTCTGGCGCGCCGTCGATCCCGATCGACCGTTTGCCCGGCGCATGAATGGCGGGGCGGAACGCATACGCCGGCGATTGGCGGAAGAAGGATGATTTTTCGGACAGGTTGCTCGATAAAGGGTGCAAGGCGCCGGTCGCGACGGCTCGTCAAAACTCGAATATCTGCCTGAAAACGCCCGGCGCGATGATCGACAGAGGATTGATCTGCATATTCGGCTTCTCGAAACTACCTGTCAGCCGGAAGGTGATGCCGATAAGACCGCGGTCGCTGCCGTTGCCCAGGATGAAGCCGACGATCGGGACCTCTGCGAACAGCCGGTTCAGCCCGTAGGCAGGCATGAAGGTGCCGGTCATGTCCATCTTGCCGTTGGCATCCTTCAGCATTCCCTGGAACGTTGCGCCAACCTGCACGCCGCGCACCACGCCATTTTCGACCGAAAGCGCACCGTCCCGCAGCACCAGCCGCGCAAATCCCCGTTCGAAATTCTGCGAACGCGTGTCGATATTCTGCTTCACGGCCGAATTCAGGCTCTTTCCGTTCTGGCCGCTCGGCGTCGAGACGATGGTCGAGAGCTTCTTTTCATCGATAATCGCGAAGTTGCGGATATCCAGCGACCCGTCCCAATCGTCCTGCCCGATCGAGCGCAGCGACAGGTTGAGCAAACCGCCTTTCAGGTGCTTGTAGAGGTCGGTGAACCGTGCGACCGCGCCGGCATCGCCGCTCGTGATGCGGATCACGCCGTTGTTGCCCTTGCTCATCTGGGTGACGAACGCCTCACCGCTGAGGGTCACGCCAGTGAAATCGACGCTGGTCGTCTTGCCGCCCGAGATGGAATAAACGCCTTTCAGGTTGGCAATTGCCTCATCGTTGAAGCCGATAACCTTGTCGAGATTGGTCCGGACGGTCGCACTTCCGGAGGCATCGTCTCTGGAGCCGGCCTGCCCTCCCGACGAAGACGCCTTCAGTCGGGCGAGGATCGGACGTATGTCGGCGGAATCGCCCGACACCGAGATATCGTAACCACCGCCCTTGCCCCGCTTCAGCGACAATGCAAAATTATCGAGCGCGGAAAGCTTTACGCTGTCGAAATTCGCAGACGACAGGTTCCCCTTGCTGATCAGGAGATCGCCGCTGACGCCGAAACCGTCGCCCTTCAGCGTGAAATTCTTGAGCGCGGTCTGATTGTCCGGCCCAGACGCTTCGAACTGCGCGATCGCCGGAATTCCGGCTCCCTTCGACCAGCCGATCCAGGGCACCGTCAGCGCTGCCTTGCCGAGATCGACCTTCACGCCCTGGCGATCGTCATCAATGCGCGTCAGCTCCACTTTCACAGGTCCGTCGATCATATCGCGAAGACCGGGCAGAACGGTATCGCGCTGCGCATCGGTGAGCGTGGCGGTAATCACGCGGCCGCGCTTGACCGTCGATTTGCCGTCGGTCGGCTCCACCATGTCGATCTGGGCCGGAATGCCGTCTATCTGGGCTTGAGCCTGCAGATGCACCGATTGCGGATCGGCCGAAATCTGGCCGGTCAGATTGTCGATCTTGCGATTGTTCATCGGCTTGAGCAGATCGACATTGTCGAGATTGAGCGTGGCCTGCCAGTCCGGCGGGGGCGGCTGCTGGTCCCTGATCAGCCCGATCCTGGCATCGACCTTCGCGACGATCTTGCCGTTGAAATTCTCCGGCTTGAATTCGGTCCGTTGCAGCACTTCCAGCGGCTTGTACGTCAAGAGTTCGCCGATCGCGTCGCCGGAACCGGAAATCGTCAGCTCAAGATCCGCCATCAGCGGCTTGTCATAGGTTGCCGGAATCGAGAAGCTGCTGTCATTCAGCGTGATCGTCCGTCCGGTGGAGAAATAGGACGTCGCCGTCTTGATGGCGACGACCATCGTCGGGCCGGTCAAGTCGAAATGAGCTTTCGTGTCGCGCAGGGGTGGAATCTCGCCGGGGACGTTGAGGCGGGCACCATCGATATCGAAGGCAATGTGCAGCTCATTCTTGCCGAGCTGCAGCTTGCCGGTCTGCGAAGCTTCCCTCAGCCTACCAGCGGGAATGAAGACGGATATCACGGCATTGGTTACCGAGCCGCCGAAGAGATTGCCCTCGACCCAGGTCCGTGGCTTAGAGGCCATCCAGAAGGGCCACAGCTGCTTCACGACCGTCGTGTCGAGCTTGTCTGCACGGCCGCCGAAGCTGATTTCCGGCGAACTGTCGCCGAGCTTCATGTGCAGCGAGCCGAAGAGCGCACCCTGTGGGGTCGATATGCCGAGATTGTCGAACTGGAATTCCTTGGTCGCCGACAAGAAGCGGCCGACGGCGCGGCCGTCGAACCTGATGGGCGTTTCGCCCGACAGCGCCGAGGCTGCGACACCGTCCTTGATCACAAAATCGATGCCGAAGCCCTTGCCCGCATTGGCATCGATGCGATCGAGATCGATGAGCGCGCCGGAAAACGGCGCGACAGTCCCCACGAACTGCGCCTTCGACGGTGCGATCTCAAGGGTCTGATGGTCGAAATTATAAGCCAGGTTGATGCTCGCCTGCGTCAACTCCTGCATATCGCGATCCATGTAGAGGACGCCAGGCCGGACATCGATGGCCGCATTCAATTTCGGATCGACGCCCGCCTCCCCCTTGACGGCCGAAAGCGTAATGTCGGCGAAGGTCATGAAACCCTGACGGGGCGTACCGTTCGGATCGAAGGCCATCGTCAAAGGCTTGAGGTCGAGATTGGATATTTTAGCGATCAGCGACGAACTATGGCCCGCCTCCTGCTGATCCGCTTTCACATCCAAGGTTGCGACGGACCCGTTGACGGCGACCTTGCCGTAAAGGTGCAACATATTCGGCTCGGTCCGCTCGAAGGTCAGATTATCGACCACGAGAGAAATCGGATCGCCCTCCTGACGCGCGATCTTCACGGAGAAACCGGAAATATGCACGGAATTCGTGCCGCCGCGCTGCACGAAACGCTCGAGGAAATCGAGATTGTCGAAGGCAGCACTCAGGGCCTTGGGCAATGCGTCGACGCGCAAGGCGGTCAGATCGACCGGATCCCCTTGAGGCAGGAGTGAAGTGTCGAGCGCGATACCTTCCGCCGCCACGCTGGCGATTTCCACCCGGCCCTCGATCAGGGCCAATGGATCCAGCTCCATGTTGACGGCCGACATTGTCGACAGATGCTTGCCGCTGTCCTGATCGATAACATTGACATCACGCGCTTCCAGGGCCAATCGCAGACCGGACGTGAAGCGGATCACCGTCGCGCCGACCTCGGCCTTGTAGCGCGGGCCAATGGCCCGATCGAGCGCAACCTGCGCCTTCTGGGACAAGGGCTCGTCGAAGATGCCGCCTTCGATGGTCGCAATCACCGCCCCGAGAATGAGTGCGAGAAATGCAAGGAAAACCAGTGTCATGCGGCAGACGTGCCAGACATGCGAACGGCTGCGGCGAGCGCGATCAGGCACACGCACGATCAGGGGATCTTCGACCTGAGCGGACGGCAGATGGTCGAGCGACACGAGATCCTTTTTGCGGAATATTACCTTTTCGCCTCGGATCACTCCTGTGCGTGCCTTTCGCTCTTCGCAATTTTTGGTGACGCTGCATCCCATTGGACGGCATACGCG
>NZ_JAUQTZ010000248.1:0-3934 GCF_059803845.1 Rhizobium sp. UFLA01-1127
CTATGACAGGAAACACGACAAGAACGGAATTCAGGAAATAGACGTTAAACCGGCCGTCGATCCATGCATTCGCGTAGTTCTCGAAATGCGGATAGGCTGGCAATACGAATGCGCCTTGCAGCAGGTCCGCGCGGCTCTTGAGGGACGTAAGAAGCAGCAGCGCAAAAGGAACAACCGTTAGAACTGCAAACAGCCAAAGAATCATACGCGAAGGCAATGCGCCGCTTATTCCACGATAAGTCCTGCTCACGATGCGCTTCCTTCATTCAATGGCCGCACGAGCCGATGGACGGCATAGTTGATCATAAAGACCAGCACGGCACCTATGATGGCAACGGCCGAGGCATATCCATAGCGGTTCAGCTGAAAACCTAGTTCGTACATATAGATATTGGGAACGATGGTTGCGTTGGCAGGACCGCCTCTGGTCATCGTAAAGATCAGATCAAAGCTCTTGATGGAAGAAATGATGGTAAGAAGGAGCGCGATGCGTATTTCCGGCAAAAGAAGCGGAAGCGTGATGAAGAAGAAAATCCTGCCTCCGCTGGCACCATCGACTTTTGCGGCTTCAAACAGTGACGGATCTATCCGCTGGATCCCGGAAAGAAACAACACCATGCAGAAACCGAAGAAATACCAGCTGGCAACAAGGCCGACCGCCGGCAGAACAAAGGTGAAGTCCCCGAGCCAGGGCAAGGCGATCGAACCCAGCCCAACCAGCTTCAGCGCCTGATTGATGGGACCGAATGCCGGATTGTAAAGCCAATGCCAAATGATGCCAAGCACGGCGGTCGGCATGATATAGGGTAGAAACAACAGCGTCCGCAGTGCGAACTGTTCGCGCTGCCTGAGTGTCCAGATCATCGCGGCGAATACGAGGCCGACGGCAAGCGGGATAACGCAGTAAAACACCATAAAAAGAGCGTTGTTTTTCAGCGCGACATAAAAAGTCCCATCCGAGAACAATTTTGCAAAGTTGCCGACCCCCACCCAATTTGGAAGGCTGATGCCGTCCCATTCGGTGAAACTGATACCGATTGCCGCGACAATAGGACCAAGAACAAGAGCAAAATAAAGCAGCAAGCCGGGCAGAATATAGATGAGATTTCTGCTGGCCTTCGCGTCAAGTGGCGAGCGTTTCATGCACCATCTCAGAAATATGCCGGACAGCGGATTTTTCCGCTCTGGCCGTGATCAGGATAGACGTACCGCAGCTTCCCGCCGCATCCTATCCCCAAGAGGACAGCGCGGCGGGATCATTGCAAACCAAGGCAATCACTTGCCCTTCATATAGGCGGCGTAGTCCGCATCGAGCTTGCCGATGAGCTCTTCGGGCGTTTGCTTGCCGGCAAGCAGCAAAGGCGTATTTTCATCAAAGGTCTTGAGCATGGTTGGACTTGCCCAATCGGGATAATGTCCAAGCGCATTGTTGTCGTTCAGCGACTTCCACATTGAAATGCCCTCTTTCAGGAGCGGGGAAGCCTTGACTGCGGCATCTTCCGGGACCGGCGTTGCGGGCAGGTAGCCGGCATGGACCCAGGTCACGGACGCCTCCTTGGAAACCATATAGTTGATGTATTCGCCGGCAAGATCCTTCATCCTGTCATTCTTGGCGAGGCTCGTGATCGCCCAGGCAAGATCGACGCCGCCAACCGAAAGCGGATGCTTGATGCCGGCGGGTGCCGGGATCGGCATGAAATGGATGTCGGGGTTGTTCTGCATCTCACCAAAATACCAGGTCCCTGAGATCAGAAATGCGCCCTGGCCCGCGACAAAGAGTTGAACGGCGTCGTCACCGGAGATGCCTTGGTAACCATCGAAGAAATAACCATTTTCTGCCCATTTCTGGACGAGCTTGACCGATTCCAGATTGCCGGGCGTATTCCAGGTGCCGCCGCGGCCGTAGATCAGGTCATCGAGCGCCTTTCGATCGGACGCATCGATATGCGCTTGGGCGATCCCGGCCAGCATATGAAGCGCCAAGTGGCCTTTGGCGGTGCCGATCGTGAGCGGTGCAGTACCTGCCGCCTTGACCTTGTCCAAGGCTGCAAGGAAATCGTCGAAATTCTTGATCGGAAGTTCGACGCCGGCGGCTTTCAAAACCTTTTCATTGTAATAAAGGCCGACGATCTCTGCGAGCGACGAAATGCCGTAGGTCTCACCGACACCGAACTCGCCCTTGCTCGACCAGCGGTCTCGCGCCAGAAGACTATCGGACTGGTTTTTGTCCCATCCGTATTTCTTGAGGTAGGGATCGACAGGAACAAGGAGGTTTTCCTTGACCATCGCACCCATCGCACCGGCCCCCTGGTTGACCTTGGTGACTACGGGGCCATCGCCGGAGGAAACGGCGAGTTTAAGCGTGAGATTGAGATCCTGGAAGTCGCGTACGGTATGGTCAAGCTTAACGTCGGGATGCGCCTTCTGGAAATTGGCGTTGAGCTCGGTCATCACGGCAGCCCGCGATTCCGAATCGTGGTCGTCCCAGACCGTAAGCGTTTCGGCAAAAACAGCTGTGGATGTGCCGAACGCGACCAAAGCGGCGCCCGCCAAAATCCCTGCCTTCTTCAGAATGAATGCTGTGTCGATGGAGATGAAATCGCTAAACATTGATTGGTTCCCTCTGGCTGCTTGTTGGCAGTTCCTTCCGCTTCCAACCGGCTGGTCTTACTGAAGACGAGCCGAATGTCTCGCATCGCCGGACCTTTACTGGTCCGATGAATTCCCTTATTCCTTCCCGAAAATTCGCAGGCTCCCGTCCGTCAGACGCAGTCTGTCAGTTTTGCCAATTTCCCTGCCGATCGGCGCCTGTTCGTGGCGTGCGGCGGCCAGCAGATCGGTGATGCCATGCCCCTTGAGAGCGACGATTATTTCATCCGCCCGGCAACAGAAGAAGATGCTGAGGCCCTCTTTGACATTTGCCTGATGACGGCTGATGCCGGTACCGATGCGAGCGCGCTTTATAGCGATCGGCGCCTTCCCGGCTACGTATGGGCGGTGCCCTATCTCAAATTCGCCCCGGACTTTGCCTTTGTGCTCGCCGGGCGACAACGGGTCGTCGGCTATGTTGTCGGCACGCCCGACACCGCTGCATTCGACCGGGAGCTCCGCCAAAGCTGGTGGCCGCATGTTCGCCAAGAGATCGCCGCTTTCTCCCCCCGCACTCCAAAGGACGTCGATGTTCTGGAGCGGATCGCCAACCCGCACAGCGGCACGTTGGGTCTTGAAACGCTTTATCCTGCGCATCTTCACATCAATATTCTGCCCGAAGCCCAATCGGGCGGATGGGGACGCGCGATGATCGAAACTCTGCTCGGCGTCTTTTCGAAACGTGGCGTGCCTGCCGTCCATCTTGGTGTCAGCCCCGCAAACGAACGCGCCAAGGGATTCTACAGACGTCTCGGTTTCGAAGAACTCAGCCAGAACGGTCACCTCGCCTTCGTCATGAAATTGAATAGGCCGGCGGTCTAAAGTAAGCTCCGCCGGCCCGCCCATTACGCATTCTCCGCGTTCGCAGCCTCTAGGCCATATTTCAGGACGACTGCGGCCGGCATCGCGCTCCACCCCTGCAGCAGAGAGCCGCGTCCGTAAGGCGGCGAGAAATATTCGACCGCACCTGCCCAACCATGAGCCAGACAGGCCTCCCACCAGCGTACAAGCGCATAACGCGCTCCGCCGAGGCCATGGCGTATTCTTTCTTCCGCATAGACGCCGTCCCAATAGGGCCAATCCGAGCCGTTGTGATACCGAAAGGGGAAAGCGGTCTTCGATCTGACATCCCCTGCCCGTTTAAACGGTGGGTAGGCGCAAAGGACGCCCCAATCGCCATAGGGCTGCTCATGATTGTTGCGGGCTTCCAAAGCCCCTTCCATGGCCTTGAGGAGCCCCATCGCTCGCGATGACGAAATGGCTCCGTAACGGGATAGTGTCAGGC
>NZ_JAUQTZ010000249.1:0-3854 GCF_059803845.1 Rhizobium sp. UFLA01-1127
CGCTTACCTTTTGCATGTAGAGCGCGCGCGCCCTTTGCAGGATCGGCTGGGCAATCTGACCGTCACCCTGTCCGACATAGGCCTTCAGCCATGCCGGAATATCCGATGGCCGCTCTGCGGCGAAGGATTGCGATGTTGCCGGGATGACGATGGCGAGGGAGCAAAGGCTGAGCATCTGGGCGACGCTTCTAAGGGCATATCTCAACCGCACGGAATTAAATCTCCTATCAAATATTCCTGGACCCGTACGCGCCGCTGCCGGCAAGAGCGGTATCGGCTGCCTGCCTGCCCCACAAGCACGGCTACCATGCGCCCGAATCCAGAAATCATAGTTGTGCGCTGCTTTGCTGAACGAGACCCTAACAGCGGAGGGAAATCATCGTGGCAACGATGTAAAATTCGCACCGACGCTGAAATGACCTCGGCTGTTCCGTGCCACAATTCCCCGCTGATCACGGCGCAAATATGGCTGACTTCGATCAGGGATATCACCTCGTTCCGCCGGATAGCCGTGCCCGTCCTTCGGTCGATGTGGTCCATGAGAATTATGCTTTTAAATAGACGACGCAGCATACAGGCCAGCAAGGTCATGACGTCATGTGCCATGATGAACGCACAACCTTGAGGTGAACCGTCAGGAAACGAAAAAAGGCCCCGAAGGGCCTTTTAAGCTGCTTGAAAGGAAGACTAGCGCTGGAGATTGACGAGCACGTCCAGAAGGTCGGTACCCGTCTGGAAGACCTTGGAGTTGGCCGTATAGCTCTTCTGCGCCTGGATCATGTCGGTGAGCTGACCTGCCAGGTCGACGTTCGATGCCTCCAGCGAGTTCGACTGGACGTATCCGAGACCGTTGCTGTTGGCGAAGCTCGTGACGGTGACGCCGGAATCGGCATTGGCCTGATAGACGTTGCCACTCATCAGCGTCAGCTTGTCCGGGCTTGCAACGGTTGCTAGCGGGATCTGATAGATCGCCTTCGGATCGCCGGTCTTGTAGTTTGCATAGACGACGCCGCTCTTGTCGATGGTCACGCCGGTAACGGGGCTGGCCGCTTGTCCGTTGGTCGAGCCGGTCGAGCTGAAGTCCGTAGCCTTCTGCGTCATCCCGGTCAGATCCATCTGGATGGTTCCACCGGTCTTCGGATCGACAATATTAAACACGCCCTTGCCGTCGGCAACCTGGTTTCCGTTTGCATCAAAAGTCAAAGTGGTCGTGCCAACAGGCGCCGCGGAATACGGAAACGAACTGCTGCCGGAGGTGTTCGCATCAGCATGGCGATAAACCGCTACTTCCCACTGGTCGGACGTTGCAGCAGTGGAATCCGCGCCCGAGATCTTAGTATAATAAACGTCATACATGACGCTGTTGCCAAGTTTGTCATAGGCGACGACCGAGCTCTTCTGGGTATTGGTCGTAACTGGAGGGGTGCTACCCGTGCCGCCGGTAGAGGTGTCCGTGTTAGCCTTACTCGGCAAAGCAGCGGACGAGCCAGTAACAACGGTTGCATTCGAGTTAAGGTTGCCCTTGAAGGTTCCAGTTGTAGAAGCTTCGCTTGCAAGGCCGTTCTGGTTGACGTTGATCGGCACCAGGCCGTCGAAGCCGTTGACGACGACGGCGGGTGCTCCGGACGCATAGGAGTAGCCCATCAGCGTGTAGCCGGCGGAATTGACGAGATTGCCATTGGCATCGGGGGTAAAGTCACCCGCGCGTGTCAGAACCGTCTTGCCGTCGGCGCCCTGCACGACGAAGAAGCCGGCGCCGCGGATCGACAGATCGGTGCCGGAATTGGTGGAGATGGCATCGCCCTGCTGCGTCACCGAATAGCTGACATTCGTCTCGACGCTGCCGGAATTGTAGCTGCCGCCGCCCGAGGGCAGAATCAACGACGAAAAGCTGGCGCTTGCCGACTTATAGCCCGTTGTGTTGACGTTCGCGATGTTGTCCGACACGGTGCTAAGCTTATTTGCCTGCGCATTCATGCCTGAAACTGCCGTTTTCATGCTACCAAAGATGCTCATTGGTTCCTCGCACGTTGCTGATGGCGGCAGGATAACCAGAGTGACTTGTGTGAAACTGGCTTTTTCCGGTGTCGCGACGTCGGCAAAACCGCATCGCGCCGCCGGTTTATGCGGCTCCATATGGCCTTGTATTTGCCAGCAGCGATCAGCACAAAGCACGCGAAACGCGCCATGCGCCACAGAGCGGAACTTACGGGGAAGGCAAATGCGGGGCCGGGAAATCCAGTACCCGGCTGGTATAGCTTTCGATCAATGCGCTGAACGGCGTGCCGTCAGGCAGCTTGAGCACGGCGTGATGTTCGAGCAGGAACGGCGGCAGTGTAAAGGATCCGGTTGCCGGCGACGGCAGATCGGCACCCATTTCCCATCCTTGCGGCAGAGGCGACCAGAGCAGTTTTGCCGACAGGTTCGTACGGGAGAAATTAAGGGCCTGAACGGCGCGACCGAAGGCGACGTCGCTCGTATCGAGCGTCTTGTTCATCTCGGCCGTGAGCTTTGCCGGCACGTACCAGTTATCCGCTTCGGACAGGATGCGATCGCCGCAGGCCAGCCGCACGCGGCGATAGGCGACAGGTTCGTCGGCTCCGACGGCAAGCAGCTTCCGAATCGAAGCATCGGCGGGCTTGTCCTGGCCGCGTACACGCTGTGCGACGATCTTGGAGCCTTCCGGGGCGAGCTTGTGCGCGGCACACCAGCGGTCGAGCGTCAGTGTGGCGCTGGCATTGCTGAGAAGATCGGCATTCAAGGTCTGCAGAATTGCGAGGGCTTCCAATCGCGAAGCCGGCGTATCGGGCCATGGGGAAGTGGCAGACATGTCCTGCGCCATCGCTGTCTGGGCGCCAAACGTCATGGCAACCGAGCTGCCCATGGCAATGATGCGGACAAGCGATGAAGACCGGAACAGCATTCTGATGAAATCCTCCGCACAAACGGACCTACGGGTGAGAACTCGGTGATTGGCGGTTCGCCGACGGCATAGATGGCAACCGTGCCGTCTTTGGCAAGGCCTAAAATGCCCGCGCGGATGTGCGCGGCAACTGGCCGCAAAGCAAATCGTCTCGTTCTAGCCGGCGGTGCGGCTGATATGGAGGCCGTAGACACTTGCCCATTCCTGAGCGACGAAATCGGTCAACACGGAGGGGATTTCAACAAGGGCACTATGTCTCGCTAAAACGTGGAACCCTCTTGGAAGGCAGGTCGCAATGCGATCGATGATCTTTTCATAATCGACGATCAACATCTCGCGCCCGGCCATGAGATCAAACAATACCGGATCGGCGATCACATGTTCGTTCTCGCAGAACCAGTAGGAGGAGATCGTCAGGTCGGGAAGGTAGCCGATCTGCGCCGGCAGGTTTCGCCGCTCGAACGCGAAGCTTCCGGGAAGCCCTGCCGCCGACATGAGCTCTTCCGCCAGCCGAAGCTGGGTTTCCGAGGCATCCAGGCCCTGAAGCTTGAGATCGGGATTGTCGGCGAGATAGGCAAAGGCGAGGCTGAAGGCGCCAGAGCCGCAGCCGAGATCGCATACCGTTTCGTATCGACGTATGGCAGCGCCGAGGCTGGTAAGCGCCCGCAGGCATTTCAGAGAATTTCGCATTCCGAAGGCGCGGGTGAACGCATCCGCAGAGCGGCCGTAATCGAATATCTCGATCTGCCGACGGCTGTTGACAGTATTGAGCAAGGCAATTGAATCGCTGTTTGGGCGATATAGATGATTGCACCTTAGAAGTGTCTCGGAAAAACCTTCGAGATGTCGCTCCCGCACGTCCATGTATACCATAAAATCCATCCTCGCTGAGAGTGTATTCTTTCGTATGACTGGAAAGAGATCATACCCC
>NZ_JAUQTZ010000024.1:0-58997 GCF_059803845.1 Rhizobium sp. UFLA01-1127
CCTGTTCTGTGACCTGCAAGAATGTCTGGACCAGCCGCGAGGGCGTCGAATATGCCTGGTTCAACAATGTCGAAACCAAGCCTGGCGTCGGCTATCCCCGCGAATGGGAAAATCAGGAGAAATGGAACGGCGGCTGGCGGCGTAAGCGCAACGGCAAGATCGAGCCGAAGATCGGCGCGAAATGGCGTGTCCTTGCCAATATCTTCGCCAATCCCGACCTGCCGGAGATCGACGACTACTATGAACCCTTCACCTTCGATTATGACCATCTGCATACGGCAAAGGAATCGAAGGCTTTCCCGACCGCGCGCCCGCGGTCGCTGATTTCGGGCGAGCGTATCGAGAAGATCGAATGGGGTCCGAACTGGGAGGAAATCCTGGGCGGCGAATTCGAGAAGCGCTCCAAGGACGTGAACTTCGAGGGGATCGAGAAGGAGATCTACGGCCAGTTCGAAAACACCTTCATGATGTACCTGCCGCGGCTGTGCGAGCATTGCCTCAACCCGGCCTGTGCTGCCGTCTGTCCCTCGGGCGCGATCTACAAGCGCGAAGAGGACGGTATCGTGCTCATCGACCAGGACAAGTGCCGCGGCTGGCGCATGTGCGTTTCCGGCTGCCCCTATAAGAAGATCTATTACAACTGGTCGTCCGGCAAGTCGGAAAAGTGCATCTTCTGCTATCCGCGCATCGAAGCCGGTCAGCCGACCGTCTGCTCGGAAACCTGCGTCGGGCGCATCCGCTATCTCGGTGTGCTGCTCTACGATGCCGACCGCATCGAGGCGGCCGCAAGCGCGCCGAACGAGAAGGATCTCTACCAGGCCCAACTCGATCTCTTCCTCGACCCGAAGGACCCGAAGGTAATCGCCCAGGCGCGCGCCGACGGCGTGCCGGAGGCATGGCTCGAGGCTGCCGTCGTTTCGCCGATCTGGAAGATGGCGATGGACTGGAAGGTCGCCTTTCCGCTGCATCCCGAATATCGCACCCTGCCGATGGTCTGGTATGTGCCGCCGCTGTCGCCCATCCAATCGGCGGCGTCCGCCGGCAAGATGGGCCTGAACGGCGATATGCCGGACGTTCGTTCGCTGCGCATTCCGCTGCAATATCTCGCCAACCTCCTGACCGCAGGCAACGAGGAGCCCGTGGCGCTGGCGCTGGAGCGAATGCTTGCGATGCGCGGCTACATGCGCGCCAAATCCATCGACGGCCGAATCGACGAGCGTATTGCTCAAAATGTCGGGCTCACTGGCGCCGATATCGAGGACATGTACCGGATCATGGCGATCGCCAATTACGAGGATCGTTTCGTCATCCCGACGGCGCACCGCGAATGGAGCGAGGACGCCTACGACCTGCGCGGCTCCTGCGGCTTTTCCTTTGGCAACGGCTGTTCCGGCGGCTCAAGCGAGACCAACCTCTTTGGCACGAAGCCGCAGAAGAAAGCCAAGAACCCGATGGAGATCGCATAATGACCGAGAGACAAGCCGTTCTTACCTTGCGCGCGCTCTCCGCACTCCTGACCTATCCGTCGGAGGAGCTCTGTGCCGCTGTGGCGGAGATCGCAGAGGCGATCGCCGCGGAGAAACTCGTGCCGCCTTCCGTCGCATCGGCGCTTCGCCCGCTTCTTGACGATCTTGCTTTGCTCGATCTCTTCGAGCTGCAGGAACGCTATGTCGAGCTGTTCGACAGGAGTCGGCGCCTTTCGCTGCACCTCTTTGAGCATGTGCATGGGGAAAGCCGCGACCGCGGTCAGGCCATGGTCGATCTTGCCGCCCTTTATGAGAAGGACGGACTGGAGCTCCATGCCAATGAACTTCCGGATTATCTGCCGCTCTTCCTCGAATACCTGTCGACGAAGCCGATCGGCGAGGCGCTCGGTCTTCTCTTAGAGACTGCCCATATCCTGGGTGCGCTTGAAGAGCGGCTGGTTTCAAGAGCTTCCCCCTATGCGGCCGTGCTAACGGCCATTCGAGCGATTGCGGGCGTCCCGCTCGATGCGTCCGGCGAAGCGGATCTCTCTGAGAGCGCGGCGGCCGATCTCGCCGCGCTCGATGCGGAATGGGAGGAAACAGCCGTCACCTTCGGTCCGGGAAGCGGTGCCATGGATGGCTGTTCCACCGAAAGGCTTCAAACCCGACTGCGGGCCGCACATCGCGATGTGCGCAGCAACGCCCATTGAAGGAGGAAGATCATGTCCGAGACGATCAATTCCGCACTCTTTGGCTGGTATCCCTATTTTTGCCTCACTGTCTTCCTGCTTGGCAGCCTCATCCGCTTCGACCGCGAGCAATATACCTGGAAGACCGGCTCCTCGCAGCTGCTGCGGCGCAAGCAACTGCGTTGGGGTTCCAATCTCTTTCATATCGGCATTCTGGTGATCTTCATCGGCCATGCCGGCGGGCTGCTGACGCCGATTGCGATTTTCGACGCGCTGGGGATCCCGCACAGTTTCAAGCAAGGGCTCGCGATCGTCGCCGGTGGCGCTGCCGGCATCGCCTGCTTCATAGGCATCACGCTTCTTGCTCATCGCCGTTTCTTCGATCCACGCATCCGCGCGACGTCGAGCTTCGGGGATATGGCGATCCTGCTCATTTTGTGGCTGCAGCTGACGCTCGGTCTCTCCACCATCTTCGTCTCGCTTCAACACATGGACGGTCATGAGATGGTGAAGTTCATGAACTGGGCGCAGGGTATTCTGACGCTGCAGCCGGCCGCCGCTGCCTACGTTGCCGACGTGCATCCCATCTTCAAGATGCACCTGCTGCTCGGCATGACGATCTTCCTGCTGTTTCCGTTCACCCGCCTGGTCCATGTCTGGAGCGCGCCGATCTGGTACCTCGGGCGCCCCGGCTATCAGGTGGTGCGGAGCCGTTTCGATCATGAGCGTCATCCGTCGCGTTCCTACAGACATCCGGGAGAGTGACCATGGTTTCCATCATCATCGACCGCACCGGCGCGCAGCCTCGTGATGAGCATGAGCACCGGCATGATCGCCCGCCAAGCCGGGCGGTCGGGGCAGGCATCATGCCGCCGGTCAGCGTCAATGGTGTGGCAATCTCCCGCAAGGACATCGCCGCCGAGACGCAGAATTTCCCGGCCGACAATCCAGGTGCTGCATGGCATGCTGCAACGCGGGCACTTATCGTTCGCCACCTGCTTTTGGAAGAAGCGCAGCGTCTGGGCATCTTCATCGAGCCGCAGGCCGATGCTGATGGGCGCATCGAAACCGGCGAAGACGCAGTGCTGCGTGCGCTTATCGAGCGGGAAGTGCAGACGCCTGTGGCAGACGAGGAGGCGTTGCGCCGCTTCTATGACAATAACCGCAAGCGCTTCGTGACGCCGCCGCTTTTCGAGGCGGATCACATCCTGATTGCAGCGCGGCGGCAGGATGGCGACGCATTCGCTGAGGCGCGGCAACGGGTGGCCTCCCTTGCCGGCCTTCTGAAGCGTGAGCCGGAGCGCTTTGCCGAATTGGCCAGAGACTGTTCCGATTGTCCCTCCCGCGAGGTCGGCGGCAGTCTCGGCCAGATCAGCCTGGGAGATACGACACCGGAATTCGAAACAGCATTGACCGGGCTTGCCGTCGGCGAGATCTCGGCGCCGGTCGAAAGCCGCTATGGGGTTCATCTCATCCGCCTCGTTCGCAAGATCGAGGGTTCGCTCCTGCCGTTCGAAGCAGTCAAGGAACAGATCGCCACCTATCTCGAGGAACATGTCCATCGGCAGGCGGCGGCGCAATATATCTCGCTGCTCGTGGGCCGTGCGGACATCCGGGGCATCACGCTTAACGGCGCTGCGACCCCTCTGGTACAGTGAGGAAAAGTCGTGTTCGGTACGCTACTCGCCAGCCTCGATAATCCCCAAACCGTCGAAAGGATCATCGATGCTCTTGGCGTGGAAGGACTGGCCAAACGGCTCGAAAACGCAGCCGCTGCAGAAGCGATGGAGCCGGCAGGCTACTTTGCGGCGATCGTCCGCTCGTTCATGGAAACGGCATCCGACGATCATTTCGTGCAGCTGATCGGCATCATGAACCGTTCCGAGGATCCGGGCCTTGCCGCGGTTCGCGCCATTCTGAACAAGGTCTTGCCCGAGGAAGATTGCCATGACGCTCGCTCCACCGCATGAAAAGTGTTTCCCTGCAGTTGCCGGAATGGTGTCTTTCGAAGCGGCATGTCATGAAGCCGTGAAGCTCGCCCGGCCGATCGATCGACAGGAAGAAATTTCGGTGGCCAGCGCAATGGGCCGCGTTCTGGCAGTTCCCATCAAGGCGCCGCATGCCCTTCCGCGCTTTGATCAGGCGGCAATGGATGGATATGCCGTTTGCATTGGCGGAGACGGTTCGCCTTCCATTCTTCCGGTAACCGGCATTACGAAGGCGGGGAATGCCCCAGGCCTGCTTTTGCTGGGCACGGCTCATCGCATCATGACAGGGGCCGCCTTGCCGCAGGGTGCCGATACGGTCGTTATCCAGGAGGATGTCACTCGAAGCGGCGGTAGCGTGCAGTTTCGGTCCGGCATTCGTCCCGGCGGCCATATTCGCAGGGCCGGAGAAGACGTGTCGGAAGGTGACACGGTTCTTGAGTCAGGGCGTGTTATCGGCTGGCCCGAGATCGCCTTGCTGGCAGCCCTGGGGATCACCACGGTGCGGGCTATCCGCACCTTACAGATAGCCGTTCTCACGACAGGGTCGGAACTTCGCGCTGCTCACGAGCCGCTTACACCCGGCGCGATCCGTGACGCCAACGGCCCAATGCTCGCTGCTCTTCTGGAACACCCCAATACTTCCGTCAGCCTTCAGAGCGTACCCGATGATCCGGCTTTAATCACGAAGGCCTTGACGGCGCTCAGTCAAGAAGCGGATCTCGTGATCACGACCGCGGGGATGTCCGCCGGCGAGGAGGATCATGTGTGTGACGCTGTTGCAGGCGCTGGCGGTCGACTTGATATCGTCGGAGTCGCCGTGAAGCCCGGCAAGCCGGTCGGCTTCGGCAAGGTTGGCGATGCGTGCTTCATCGGGCTGCCGGGAAATCCGCAAGCCGCCGCTTTCGGCGCGCTCGCCTTCATACGACCGATGATCAGAGCCTTTCTCGGACAGACAGAGTCTCGACCCGTCATTGCAGACATGGCCTTTGCTTTCGGCCATAAGCCGGGTCGTACCGAACTGCTGCCTGTCAGACTTGCAAACAGGAATGGCAGATTGATTGCGGATCGCGCCGGCCCGGAGGGATCGCATAGAATGATGACGCTTGTTTCGGCTGATGCCGTGGCTATCGTGCCGGAGACGTGTGCCTCGGTTGAAGTCGGCACGAGCCTGAAGATCCTTCCTTTCGACCCGATGCGTTTCCAACAGTGAGTGCAATCGAAACGCACCGCTATCCCATGAAGGCCAATCCGAAGGAAATGACCGATGCGGCTTGATCGCTCCAGCTATCCCATTACCGCCGTCGTCTATTCGAAAGGCGCGGATTTCGAGAAATTTCTGCGGAAGGTCACCAATATGATGACCGATGAGAGAATGCGATTGGCCGGTCTCATCCAGCACAGCGAGCCGCGGCCAGATCGCGTCAAATGCGACATGTATATAAGGGATCTTTCGACCGGCAAGCTTTTTGGAATATCCGAGGATCGAGGGCCTGAAGCGCGAGGATGTGTTCTCGATACCGATCAATTGCTTCTTGCATGTGAGGCAGCGGCGGAGGGGCTCTCCAGCAAAACCGACCTTCTGGTACTTAGCAAGTTTGGCAAAACCGAAGCCGAAGGTGGCGGTTTCCGATCGCTGATGGCTCGCGCAATGGAGCTTTCCGTGCCCGTTCTGATCGGGGTTCCGGAAATCAATCTTGCGTCGTTTCGGTCGTTTTCCGCCGGGCTCGCGCGGGAGATCCAGTTACCAGCCGTCATATCCGAGCCGCTGTCAATGCTCCGATGCCTTCGTCGCGCCGACTGGCCTACTCCTGCCGAAATTGGTGGAGAAGGAGCCGAATTTGCAGACTGAATACGATCGGTGGAAACGTGATGCGAACCGGCTGCGCGCAATTCCTGAAAATAAAGCTGTTCGAACCGTCGATCTGTGGGCGGGCAGCGCCGTCGATCGCAAACGGTGAGCAAGAGCATTTCCGCTTTTCTTCGAATCGCGAAAACGCTCTATCTTCTTATTTCCCAATGCATTTCGGATGGAAGTCGCTGCCCAATTTTCCTGGAAATGCTCTCGTTCCACGAACTGCATGATGCTGACGCAATCTTCGCTTGAGCCAGTCCTATGGCGAGGGGTTAGTGTTGCTTTAAAGAAACGGTGTAAAGATGCGATTCCGTATCCTATACCGGCAATCTGATGAAGCTTCAAAGAGATCGTAATATATTGCGTAGTTTTGCGAACTCTGCGGTAAGTAATATCAGCGCGTTTGCGCCCGCAATATTTGCAGCGATAGTAGCCGTGATCATTGTCTGCGTCACAACGAATTGGCGGCTGGAGCGCTCGCTGGCCGACGAACGCTCTGCTGTTGCCGGTGAGCTTGCCACAATATCTTCTCGGCTTCAGACCAACCTCAACGGCAACGTGAAATTGCTGCAAGGTCTGGCTGCCGGTATTGCAATCAATCCGGCAATGGACCAGAGCGCTTTTTCCAAACTTGCCGCACGGATCCTGCAGCCCGATTCACAATTGAAGAGCTTCGCTGCCGCACCGGACATGGTGGTTCGATGGGTCTATCCGGAAAAAGAAAACCAAAAGGCGATAGGCCTCGACTACCGAACAAACGAAAAGCAGCGGGACGGCGCGATGCTGGCGCGCAACACCCACAACATCGTTTTGACCGGTCCCGTGGAACTCGTGCAGGGCGGAACTGCTTTCATAGCCCGGTGCCCTGTCTATATCGATGAAGGAACGAGCCAGATCTTTTGGGGACTTGTTTCCGGGGTCATAAACACGGCAAAGCTTTATCAGGATAGTGGGCTTGAAGCGACGGATCTCGAGATTGCCATCAGCGCCACCCCGGAGCCGAGCCTGCCCAAACAGGTTTTTTTCGGCCGCTTGGACACGTTTTCGAAACAGCCTGTCATCGCATCCGTTGATACGATGTATGGTCGATGGACCCTTGTCGCTGTGCCTGGGGATGGCTGGGGCCAAAACAAGGGCATAGCCGCTTTTGAGCTTTACGCGAGTTTGCTGTCTTTGTGCGTCGTTGCTCCGATCATCTGGGTCGGCTTCCTCACCAAGTCGCGCCAAAAGACGATCGAAAAGCTTCGCTTCAACAAAAAGAAGCTCGTGAAAGCACGGCAAAGATTGGAGTACCTGTCGTTACACGACGCACTGACCGGACTTCCCAATCGGCGTTTTGTCGACCAGATGATCTCCCAGCCGCGCAGACCGGGTCCAGGAGAGCATCTGATACTCATTCATATCGACCTGGATCGTTTCAAGGAGATCAACGACACGAAAGGGCACGCCGGGGGTGACGCGGTCCTGCAGGCAATGGCTTCGCGTCTTGCCAATTTGACGAGACCGAACGATGTGGCAGCTCGTATCGGTGGCGATGAGTTCATTTTGGCCAGCTGGAGCACCAATCCGGAGATCAGAGCACGCGAATTGGCCCGGCAAATCGTCGGGGCATTGGAAGAGCCTTTGTCCATTGATGGCTCGGAATGTGTTGTCGGTGCAAGCGTCGGAGTTGCCTGGGAGGTCGAATGCGCCAACGACCGAGACTTCGGTCAATTGCTTCTGAATGCCGACTTGGCTCTCTATGAGGCGAAAAGAACCGGCCGCGGCCGGGCAGCCATTTTCACCGAAGAGCTTCGCAGCGCTGCAGTTCATTCAAAAGAGTTGGAGGACGAATTCAACCAAGCGCTGGACCGCGACGAACTGGTTGCATTCTTCCAGCCGCAATTTGACGCGAACACGTTGGATATCGTCGGCGTCGAGACGCTTGCTCGCTGGGATCATCCGCGAAACGGTATGCTCGGCCCGAACCAATTTCTTCACGTCGCGGAAAGGTTGGGACGCTCCGGCGATATGGATCGGCTGATCCTGCAAAAAGCGCTGTTCGAGCTTGCAAGATGGGATGGCCTTGGACTGTGCATCCCGCGTGTCTCGGTCAATATTTCTGCACGACGACTGACCGATGCAAATCTGCTCACAGAGTTGTGCGAGCTGCCGCTGGCGAGGGGACGCTTGTGTTTCGAACTGCTTGAAACGATCTCTTTCGACGATCTTCAGCCTGTCCTCAATAAGGTAATCCCGGCTGTCAAAGAGCTTGGCATCGAAATCGAGATTGATGATTTCGGAACCGGGCATGCCAGCATTGTCAGCCTGCTCAGATTCGAGCCAAGGAGGCTTAAAATCGATCGGGAAATCATCAAGCCGATTGTCACGTCGTCGTCTCAGCGTCGCCTGGTCTCTTCCATTATCGAAATCGGCCGATCGCAGAACATCGACATTGTTGCCGAAGGCGTGGAGACAATGGAGCACGCCAAAATCCTAAGGGATCTCGGCTGCCATCTATTGCAAGGCTATGCCCTGGCACGGCCGATGACCTCGAAGCAATTGATCGAATTTTGCCATACGAAGGATAACGGACTTACCAGAGATTTCGCGCCGCAACTGTACGCGGGCTAGTGACGGAAACGTAGAAGGTCAGGCTATTTCCCGAGATCTGTTGTCGTGTTTCGAACGTAGTCCATAAATCGGTTCAAAAGAGGCGTTGCCTGCTTCCCATTCCAGCAAAGTCCAACCGGCCAGGTAGATTCCATCCCCCAAAGAGGTCGCTGGCGGGTGCGGCCGGCCAGTGCATTGACGCCATGCCAGGGTAAAAGCGCCGCTCCTAGTCCGGCGGCGACTACGGCATGAACGGTCAGAATGTCTTCGGCGTGTTGAACGATACGCGGTTTGAAGCCGTTGGCTGCGCACCAGCGGCTGACCTGCTCATCCAATCCCGGCCCGGCAGATGGGGAAAGTGCCACGAAGCCAAGTTGGTTTAAGGCCGACATGCGATCAGGAGTAGGGAACTCCACCTCTTTGGGGAGAACCAAGGCCAGTTTTTCCTCGATCAGCGGCATGAAAGACAATTCGTCTTCTCTCTCCGGTGCACGGCAAAAACCCACATCGAGCCTGCCGCTCAACAGACGCTGATGTTGTTCCCGCGATGGCAAGTCGTTGAGCGTGATCTGGCAATCCGGCGTGACCGCGCGAAATCCCGCGATGAGCTTCGGCGCGATGACGAGCGTCGAAATGCCGAAACCGATGTCGAGCTGCCCGGTCAGCCCGGCATTGGCGCGCCGGATCTTGACATCTATATCCCCGCTGAGACGTAGGAGTGCCCGCGCCTCCCGCTTCAGCAGCATGCCGAGTGGCGTCAGGATCGCGCCGTGCCGTCCGCGCTCGAAGAGCGCTGCTCCCACGCTCTCTTCCAGTGCCTGTATCTGCTTCGACAGGGTCGATTGCGTGATGTTCAACTTCGCAGCAGCTCTGCCGTAGTGACCTGCATCCGCAAGCTCGATGAATGATCGCAGCAGTTTAATTTCCATTCCATTTCCGAATATTTTTAATCGAAAGTTTCATTTTACAAAAGGATGCCCTGGCGGTCAAATCATGACCAAGCAATCAGTCGCCGCAAGTTATCGGAGGCATCGGTCATGACATTCAAAGTCTCTTCCGTGCAGTTTCAGCACAAGGCCAGCGACAAGGCCTACAATTTGGCGCGGATCGCGCATTTCACCAATGTGGCCACTCTCGAGAGCAGCCAGTTCGTCGCATTTCCAGAGATGTGCATCACTGGCTATTGGCACGTTCCTAAGATGGATCGGGACGGCCTATATGCGCTTGCCGAGCCGCTTTCCGGTCCGTCGATTTCCTATGTTGCTTCCTTGGCACGCGAAAAGGGGATCGCGATCGGCGCGGGTTTTCTTGAACTGGCCGAGGATCAGTCCTTGTACAACAGCTATGCTGTCTGCATGCCGGATGGCCGGATTCATTGTCATCGCAAGCTTCATGCCTGGGAGCATCAGCTGATTTCCAGCGGCGATAGCTATACGGTCTTCGACACGCCTTGGGGCGTCCGCGCCGGCATTCTGATCTGCTGGGACAACAATCTCATCGAAAATGCGCGAGCAAACGCCTTGATGGGTGCGGAAATACTAATCGCACCGCATCAGGCCGGTGGCGGCTATTCCGTCAGCCCGCATGGAATGAAGCGAATTCCGGTCGAGAAATGGACCCGCCGGCAGCAAGACCCGGAAGCGATCGAAGCAGAAATTCGCGGCCCCAACGGTCGCGAGTGGTTCATGCGCTGGCTGCCGTCTCGCGCGCACGACAACGGCATGTTCCTGATCTTCAGTAATGGCGTCGGCCAGGACGAGGATGAAGTGCGTACAGGCAATGCCATGATCCTCGATCCTTACGGCCGGATCCTGGTCGAGACCTGGCAGGCGGCCGACGCAATGGTGACCGCTGAGATCGATCTTGGTTTGCTCGACAAGTGTACCGGACAGCGCTGGATTCGCGGCCGCCGTCCAGAGCTTTACGGTTGCCTGACGGAGCCCAATCCGCAGGGTCTTTCGCCGATGGACGCGCGGTTTTCCGATACCTCGACCCGCAAGCTTCCTGGTGCGGAAAAGACTTTGTGAACGTCATTACCAAGCTGACCCAGACGGAATGCGAGGTAGGGAACCATGATCCTTGCTGGTGATATCGGTGGCACGAAGGTGCATCTTGCGCTCTACGATCTCCTCGATGGTAGGCTGAAGCTCATGCGGGAAGCTCGTTTTGCCTCCCGGCAATTCCAAGGGCTGGAGCAGATCGTCGGCCGCTTTGTCGCCGAGGACAAGATCACGGTCGCCTCCTTTGGGATTCCAGGTCCCGAGGGCGGCGAGTGTAGGCAAATGGCGAACCCACCATGGATGCTGGATCGATCTGAAATTTCGGCCAGCCTTGGCATCCAGCAGGTCCATTTGCTCAACGATCTCGAAGCGAATGGCTACGGAATCGCAGGTTTGTCCGCGAACCAGATGCTCACCCTCAATGAGGGCGAGCCAAGACCGACTGGAACGCGCGCTCTCATTGCTGCGGGAGCAGGCCTGGGGGAGGGGTTTCTGACCTGGGATGGACGGGCTCATGTTCCGTATGCTTCCGAACGCGGGCACGTGGACTTTGCGCCGTGCAATGCCGATGAATGCGGCCTGTGGCATATATCCCCACGGCCCGCCCGATGGGAAACATGCGTACTGGTTATGCAGTCCCGGTATGTGATCGTGCATCATCGATCCTGAGCCGTCAGGAAAAGGATGCATTATGGGAAGCGTTCTTCACGGCAGCGCCCGCACGACGTCTCGTGGAATTCGGCACTCGATTGACACATCTCTGAGAATTTCCTAATCGCATTGTCTTCCTCGTGCCTGAGCAGTGAAAGCGATGGACCAATCGACTCTTGAGGCCTACGACCGTAACGCAGCACTCTTTGCAGCCGACTGGGACGGGCAGCCGACGCCGGAAGACCTTCAGGATATAATTCGACGATTTTTCAAGCCGGGGCTCACGGCGGACATCGGCTGTGGAAGCGGTCGTGACACGGCATGGCTTTGCCAGAATGGGTTTTCAGCCATTGGCTATGATCCGTCCGAAGGATTGCTGGCGGAAGCGCGCCGCCTCCATCCATCCATCCCTTTCCGGCTCAGCGCTCTCCCCGAGCTGCAGGACGTTGCCAATGGCGCCTTTGCAAATGTTCTTTGCGAAACCGTTATCATGCATCTTGCACCTGCGATGATCCCTGATGCTGTGCGCCGGCTGCTTTCTGTTCTGGAACCTGAAGGCACACTATATCTTAGCTGGCGCCTTAACGAGACCGGGCGCGATCGGGATGAACATGGGCGTCTCTATGCATATGTCGATGACGAGCTGGTGCGGGGCGGGTTGGATGCCGCGACAATCCTGCTCGATGAACGGCGTCAGAGTGCTTCGTCCGGAAAGATGATCCGGCGTATCGTTGCCAGAAAATCCGCAGTTTAGAGCATTTTCAGGAAAAGTGCGTAGCGGTTTTCCGTCCGGAATGCGTTGGGAAATAACAGGATAGAGCGTTTTCGCGATTCGAAGAAAAGTGGAAACGCTCAAAGTGAACCTATGACAGCAGGCGCCAGGAGCCTATATTGCTGCAGCATCTCCTCTGCGCGTTGCGGCTTACTAAATAGATAGCCTTGACCCGTTTCGCATTGAAGCCGGCAGAGGGCCTCCTTCTCGGCCTCGCCCTCTATACCCTCCGCAACGATTTCCAGGCCCAGGCCGTGTCCCATCGACACGATGGCCTTCACGATCTCGCGGACGCTCGGGTCGTCAGCCATTCTTCGAACAAAGGACTGGTCGATTTTCAGCTTGTCGAGCGGGAGATCGGCCAGGTAGCTCATCGAGGAATAGCCGGTTCCAAAGTCGTCGAGAGCCAAGACGATGCCGGCCGCTCGAAGTCCGACCATCTTGGCGATGGAGCGTCGGCCATCGTTGATGAAAGCCGATTCCGTGAGCTCGAGGCATAGTCTGGAAGCGGCCAAACCGCTCTGGTGCAGCGCATGAAGGACGTCCGATTCGAGGTCGGTACGCTCGAACTGTATGGCAGATACGTTGACAGAGACGACGCCGTGCGACCACCGCGCTGCCTCGGTGCAGGATTGCATAAGTACCCATCGCCCGATTTCGCAGATCTGGCCGGACGATTCTGCGATCGGGATAAATTCCGCTGGCGATATCAGGCCAAGTTCAGGATGCTCCCATCGCAAGAGCGCTTCAGCTCCCACAAAGCGTTGAGTTGCCAAATCTATCTGTGGCTGAAACACCAGGAAGAATTGATTGTCGTGGAGCGCGGCGCGCATTTCCGCTTCCAGACGCCTGGTGCGAGCTTGACGAAACGCCATTTCCGGATCGAACGCTTTCCATTGCGCCGATGATCTCTTTGCAATATCCAGTGCGGATTCAGCCGCGCGCAAGGAATTTTCAGCACTGACAAGCCCACATCGGGCAAGACCGAGGCGAATTCCGATTGCCGTCGACATTCCGTCAAACGCAACAGGTTCCTCAAAGAGCTGCAGCAGCCGTTCGGCAAGATTTTCCGTCTCATCCTCTTCTTCCGCCGAAAGGACTGCAAACAGATCACCGTCGATGCGGGCAAGAGTCGCATCGGGCAAGGCACCGGCCAACCGGGATGCGGCAGCTTTCAGAAGCGCGTCGCCAATCTCTCTCCCGAGCGTTGTGCAAATGCTCGTGAAGCGTTCGATGTCGAGCAGAGCGATGACGCCGTTTCGTCCTTCGATTCGAACGAGAAATTGCCGCCGGTTGAGCAGGCCTGTCAGTTCGTCCTGCTCGGACATCCGCTTTAGCCCGTCTTCATAAAGCTTTCTGGCGGTGATATCCCGAATGACGATGCATCCACCGAAGGTCTTTGTGGAATGATGGCCGATCGCCTCAAGCGGCGAAAGGGTTATGACCGCTTCATAGGCCGCGAGCTTCTCACCTATAGGCTTCAGGAACTCAACGGTCCTGGATTTTATCCCGATCTGCTGCGGATCATAGCGACCGGCAATCTCCCCGATCGCCTGTGAAACAGGATTTTCCGCGATCGTCGCAAGGCTGTCGCCCGCGCTGATCTTCAGGATCGACTTTGCGGAATCGCTGATTTCCGAAACCCTGAGGTCGGCATCGAATGCGATGATGCCATCGGAGCTGTCGGCTATGATGCTCCTCATCAGCCGGCGGGAATTTCGAGCGTCGACGCTGGCGATGGCGGCGATCATCTCTCCAAGGTCTATCCGCTCGTTCAAAGCAAGAACCCAAGCGAGTGCCAGGAGTGCCCAGGGAACGATTGTTCCGCTAACGATTGCAAGGTCTTTCTGCAGGATGAAGGCCGCGGCTTCACAGCCGAATCCCAGGGCGGCAATAGCAAGCGTAGTCTTGCCCATGCCCATGGAACGAAAATAAAACACGCCGAAAATCAATGCGGCGGCAAATAAAAGATCGAGCGGCATTTGATGGATTTGTCGCAGATCGCGTTTCTGGAGCTGTGTCTCGGTGGCGAGAACATGGATCAGCGGACCCGCCAGTCCGCCATAAACCGGTACGCTGAAAGTGTCCTTCAGCTCGGCCGCGGATGCTCCAACGACGATGGAGCGGCCCGCGAGTTGCTTCATGCCGACTTTCCCTTCGATCACATCCGCCAACGAGTATGTCGGTATGCTGTTCGGCAGGATCGAGAAATCGATCAATTGGCTGCCAGATACTCTGGAGCCGCCGGATAGGGCAGAGGCTGCCGAGGGGGTTGGCCTCCCATCGAAGTCGCTGCCGAAATCGAACCGCCGAACCAGGCCGTCTGCGTCCGCCGCGACGTTGGCAAAGACAGGCCAGGCATTGGCAAGCAATTGCGGAATCGGCCGTGAAATTTCTGTCTGTGAAGACGCTGCCGTTTTCTGCTGCCGGAAAATCGGCAGCAGAACGCCGCCGCCGACCTTTGCCAGAGCTGAAGCGAAAAGTGCGTCTTCTGATGCGCTGGAGGGTGTCGAAAAATCGATGTCGATAAAGGTGTCCCCGGCATCAGCGCCGTATAATTTGTCCAGGACTTTTCCGTAAATGCTCCTCGGCCATGGCCAGACACCGACTTCATCAAGAGTGTGTTTGTCTATGGCGATGAATACGATCCGCCCGGAAGCCTGGCGGGGCGCCCATTCGAACCGTTCGGCCACCAACTCATCGTTCAGCTGGACTACGGGGTCAAGTTGAGGCGCGACGACTGGAAAAGCGAAGATCGCAAGGACAAGCAAGGCTCTCAGCAGCACGGTTCCAGGATTACCCCTGCAAAGACGTGACAGAAAGCGGTTGACGTTCTTCACTTTGCGCTACTCTTGGCGTTCCCGTTCCCGTTCCCGTTCCCGTTCCCGTTCCCGTTCCCGTTCCCGTTCCCGTTCCCGTTTCCGTTCCCGTTTCCGGTGTTGCCACTCCCGTTGCCGTTGCCGGCGTTGCCTTTTCCATTCCCGCCGCCTCCGGCGTTCCCTTTTCCATTGCCGCCGTCATTTCCAGCATTACCATTCGAATTCCCGTTGCCGCCGCCATTTCCGGCATTGCCATTCGAATTTCCGTTGCCGTTGCCATTACCGTTCCCGGCATTCCCATTGCCACTGCCGTGGTTTCCTTCACTGGAGCTTTTTCCGCTGCTGTTTCCGGAGCCGCTATTGTTTTCGCCGCCGGCACTCCCCTTGTCGCCACTGTTGTCCGCAGTGCCTGCTTGGGACGATGTGTTGGTGCCGTTACTCGCAGCAGGCTGTCCGGACAACGTGGTGGCACCCAATGCCGGCACTGTCGCCACCGACGGGGCGACGGAGGTTATCGACGGCACCGACGCTTGCCCGGAGACCGCCATGCCGGTATTGCGGTTGACGGAAGCAGTCTGATGCGGCCCCACATTTGCTTGTTGACCGCTGGCGAAGGACGTCACTTGAACCAATCCCCGGTCAACCGAAACGGACGCTGCTGTTTTTCCGACGCGGACGTGGAAGATGGTCCCTTTGACGACAGCGGCGAGATACGGCGTCTGAACCGTCGTATGTGGCTGGCTACGCTTTTCTATCTCGAGATCGAGGGTGCCGGTCTGTTGACGGATCTCGGTCTTGCGCGATGAGAAGAGGCTGGAGTTCGTCGTGATGGAAGCCATGGTGTTTGGCTGGAACCCGATGCTTTCGACACCGCGCGCCAGTTGCGCGCGCCCACGCGGGCCAGTCGATATCCAGGCGCGGTTTGGAACGATATCGCCGGCGTGCAGATCCATCCAGTTCGAGAGGTCTATGGTATATTTTACCTGGCTGGTGGCCTTTGCGACCTGCCAGTCGTCGCTTCCGGCCAATGCGGTCGTAGGCAGAAGAAACAGGATGAGAACCAGAACACGAGCAAGTAGCGGCACGGTTACCCTCCGTATCCGAGTTGACTGGGCTGGGTGATGCGGTGCGCATCGTTGCGCCTCAGCCGCGCCCAAAGCGCGTCCAAGTCGTTTGCCGCGCCAGCCAGAGCCTGACATTTGCGCCGTGGCAACTGCATTGGTTCGCGTCGCTCGGCAGCCCCGGAGCCGGTTTCCGGCTCGTAGGGATATGATCGATTGCGATCTTGGTGTGGAAACGGAATAAGCTTCTGCATGAGGCCTTTTTCGGGAACGACAAGAAAGAGGCGGGCACCGTCATCGGGCTTTCGCGGGAATGGTGAGGAAAAGCTGCCTCAAATCATTCGTGCAGCGCGAATAGGCTTTCGGTTGCTTGCCGACACTGGATCGTTCTTGGAAGACAACGCTCAGCGGCAACGCCGCATGATCTGACGCAAACCATTAACAAAAGCTGGATTTTTGCAGGCTGCGTTCATCTTTTGCTGCTCAGGCTGAATTTTTCTTCCCATATCGGAGAGCGTTGGCGCAAAACGGACCTCGCCGCGCGCGGCCGTGGGGGCAAGTGCGCTGGCGGGACACACTTCTCACTCCGATTTAAGGAATTGGGCAGGGGCGAGGCGCATCGTTCTTTGACGCATATGGGAACAGAAGCACGTCGGAAATACTGCAAGCAATGGCGGCATGGAATAATTTGCTATGTCCCTAATATAGCAGATCGGAAACCTATCGACGCCGTGTAAAATTGATCTTGAGTGCCTTGCTGGAAGATTGTGAATTCAAGGGAAACCTGCGAACATAAAGGCAGTTTTTCTTCGGATGGTTTCTTTATGGATAAAAGACCCGATGCAATCGATGCTGAAGTTGGATTGCGCATCCGTCTGCGCCGGAAGGAATTGTCAATTACGCGGGATGTATTGGCCGAGAAACTTCGTATAAGTCCTCAAGAGCTCAAGAAATGCGAATACGGCTTCGAAAAAATCAGTGCCGACCACCTTCTGCATATTTCAGAAATTCTCGATGTTCCGATCATGTTCTTCTTCGAAAGTGCCTCGGACGACGCCTCTCCTTCCAGGGAGGCGTTAGCTAATTTTCGGCTTGCGAATCATCATAAGGCCGTTTTGCGAACAGCCTTGTCGGGGATCGAGGACAAGCGGTTGCGGGCGAAGATCCTCTCCTTTGTGCAATCAAGCGAAACTGGCAACGAGCACTGATCCGGCAAGATGACATTTCATTTAACGACCCTCGGCAGCTGCGCCCTTTATGATGAGAAGGGCGATCGTGTGAATGTGCCTAGACAGGCGCTGCTCATGCTGGCCTATCTCTATGACAGCCGACGATCCATACCCCGGAAGGATCTGGCAGCTTTTCTCTGGCCCAGCAATCTGCTGGCAGCCGGCGCCAACCTGAGATCGACCCTGCTGCGTTTGGCGACTGCGACGTCCAACTCCCCCAAGCCGCTGATCAGCGGCGTCGCCACGAACATCGCTTTGGACCGCGATGCGTTGCGATGCGATCTGGATGCCATCGAAAGTACGTCCGGCCTTGCCAAGCTCGGCGCGCTGAGCGATGCCGTCGCCAAGGAGTTTCTACCGGCTTACGGCAGCGGTTCCGCGGCTGTGGCGGTCTGGGTGCGCGACGTTCGGGCGCGGCTCGCAGGAGAGCTGCGAACCGAATTCTTCAAGACGCTGAACGAATCCTCTTCGCCCCAATATCGCGGGGAATTGAAGCGTGCAGCCATGCTTCTGCTGGACCGGGATCACTCCGATGACGAGGTCAGGATAGCGCTTGGCGAGAAAATCACCTCTTACATCCAGGTGATTGGCGAAACGAAAGATTCGAATTCAAGCCGCCCGGCCGAAGATACGATTCCGCCTGCCGCCGACAGCAGAGTGCCGCGTATCGCCCTGCTTCCTCCCGAGACACTGGAGGAATCGGAGCAAGCCGGCTCGCTCGCCAATGCAGTCATCGAAGACTTGACGATCAGCCTCTGCGTCGATCGAAGCGTCTCTGTGGTCGCTCCCTACACGGCAGAGAGGATTCGCTCCTCAAACAACAAGGCCGGGCTTCTCAGGCAGCATAATGTGGTCTACGCGCTGGATACGAAGAGGACGGGCGACAGCCTTTTCGCACAGCTGATTTTCATGCCGCGCGATGAAATTGTCTGGGCAACGCGCGTCCAGCTGGATAACGCGGCCATAACGGAGCATCGCAACGCGATCGCCACTGCGATCCAGAACTCCATCATCGAGCGTGTCGGTGCCTTCCACGGCATCGTGTCTGATTTCAGCTGCAAGCCTCAGGCCTATTTTGCCTATCTTGAAGGCGTACAATGCCTGTCCCGCCTGGGTCTTCAGAATGTCCGCCGGGCGCGCAAGCATTTCAAGCAAGCTCTCGAGCACGAACGGGGCTTTGCGGCGGCGCTTGCGGGCATCGCCAGAACGCTGACGATGGAATGGGTTCTGACGGCGCGCGGCGATGGCGATTTGCTGCTTCAAGCGGAGAAAATGGCGGCGGACGCAATTCGCGATGACAGCCGGTTCGCCGGAGGCTTCAAGGAAATCGGTGCCGTTCGGCTCTACCGCGGCAATATCGACGGCAGCCTGGAGGCCTTGTCGAATGCCGAGGACCTCAGCCCGCACTATGCGGATGTGATCTGCAGCCACGCCGATTGCCTCACCCATGGCGCCAATCCGAAAGCAGCTTTGGCGAAGGTTGCAATGGCTCTTGACCTCAATCCGCTTGCCCCGGACTACTATTATTGGACCGCCGCGGGAGCCAGCTATTTCCTTGGAGAATACACCGAAGCATTGGCTTACCTGGACAGGATGAGAGACCCGGGACCGGCAAGCAGACTCGCGGCGGCAAGCTGGGCGATGCTGGGGAATCTTGCCAAGGCGAAGACGTATCGACTGCGCGCCTTACGCGACAATCCGAATTTCGATCTGGAGGCATGGCTGTCCATGATTCCAAACAAGGAAAAATGGCAGACAGAGCATTACAGAGAAGGCCTGCTGAAGGCCGGATTTTGAAAAGGAAGAGATTATGGCGGGTGCAGTTCTGATTGGCATTCACGGCGAAGAGGGTCTTTGGCTGGTTGACCTCGAAAAGGGGACGGTCGTTCGATATACGCGGCGGCTGTCGGGTGACCTGGCGAAAGCCGAAGCCTGGCGAGCCAAAGGGGTCAGAGTGGAGAAGGATGTCGATTTCGCCGTGGCGCTGAAGTCCGCAAGCTCCGTGGCGTCGGGCCTCTATGAGGGTTAGGTGCTGGTTGATCGGTGTCCAACAGCTTTAGAGCCTGTTCCCCCGGCGAAACCCTGTCGAGGGTTTCGCCTTCTCTGAGGCGGCTTGGCATAACCCGCGTTGGCCGTCAGACCGAGCTCGACCGAATAGGCATTCCCGTCTGGTGCGCCTACGCCCCGAACTCCAAGGCGATCGTTATAGCCCAGGGCAAGGGTTTGGACGAAATTTCCGCGAAGACATCCGCGGTAATGGAAGCGATTGAGCGATCGGTCGCGACCCAACCCCATTGTTCAGCGTTGATGGCAAGTCTGGATGACCTTGCCGCAAGCGGTCATGCGACGGATTGCTTGGACGATCTGCTGGCGATTGGCGCGCAACCGGTAGGAACCACTGAACAAATCAGATGGTGTCAGGCCCGCGATCTGGCGAAGAGCGCCCCAATATTCGTTCCTTTCGAGGCCATTCATCTTGACCGGACGCATGTCAGCCCGCGATTTTGGGTGTCATCGGATGGATTGGCATCAGGCAATACCTGGCACGAGGCCGTCTTGCACGGGTTGCTGGAACGGATAGAGCGGGATGCCTGTGTCCTCTGGGATGTTGAAGACCCGGCGTGTCGACATGCACGCCGGATAGATCCGTACGGCATCGAAGATCAGGATATTCGCGAGATGCTGGAGAAGATTTTCTCGGCGGACTTCGATCTCGCCCTTTTCGATGTGACGAGCGATCTGGCCGTTGCCTCCGTCGTCGCGTTGCTGCGGCCGAAAGGCGATGACAACTCGCTGAGATATGTCGACTTGACCATGGGGGCCGGAGCGTCCCTCTCGCCCAACGTGGCTGCGGCCCGGGCAATTTCCGAAGCCGTGCAATCTCGGATGACGTTCATCGCCGGTGCCAGGGATGATCTTGTCCCCGAGCTGTTCTCACGCAGCGCCGATCCCGCACACCTGCAGTCGTTTCGGGCTCGATGCACGACGAACATCAACGAATTGCCGGTGATGTCAGCCGGGTCCGCGCAAGATGCGCTCGACCAGCTTGTCGAGACTCTGTTGCGAGGCGGTATCGACCAGCTTTATGCAGTCGAACTGGCACCCGAATGGTTGCCGGCGTCGGTCGCAAAGGTCTTCGCGCCGCAGCTCGAGCATCCGGACGGGGATCGCCGAATTCGTTTCGGCAGCCGCGCATTGTCAAAGGGTTTCCTGTGAAAGTGATCTTCGCAGGCCCGAGTTTGCCCGATGCCAAAGCTTTCGCAGACGATACGATGATCCTACGGCCGCCCGCATGCCAAGGCGACGTCGTCAAAGCTGTCGAGGATGGTGCGACTGCTATCGGCCTTGTCGACGGTCACTTCGAGTTCGTCGCGCCGGTCTGGCACAAGGAGCTGCTCTTCGCCCTGTCCAAGGGTGTCTCTGTGTTTGGAGCAGCCAGCATGGGAGCGCTCCGCGCGGTGGAGTGCCAGGCTTACGGTATGATCGGCATTGGCCGGATCTTCGATGACTATGCTTCCGGGCGCCGGGTGGAGGATGCGGACGTCGCTCTCCTTCATGGCCCGGCGGAACTGGGCTACCCCGCTTTGTCGGTGCCGCTGGTCAATGTCGATGCGACAATCGAGGCAGCGATTGGCCAAGGTATTGTCGGTGAGGAAGAGGCTTTGCGGCTCTCCCAGGCAGCCCGGCGTGTATTTTTCAAGGATCGGACCTGGAGGCGTGTTGCCGAAGCTGCCGATATGGACATAGGGCAGGTGAGGGCACTCGTCGCAACTGCGTGGACCAACCAGAAGCGCCGGGATGCCATCGGGCTGATGCGCGCAATTGCCGAGACGCCATCGCCGGCACAGATGGCGGACTGGTCCTTCAATGCAACTCCGCTATGGCGCAGACTCTTCCCACAATTTTACCGTATGTAATTGATTCTTTAATGCAGTCGTTGCGTGTGCAACGCTTTTGCAACGCACGTCATCTCTCGAATTATGCCAATCTCGCCTCAGGAAATCATTTGTTGAGGCTTTAAGAGTGATCGATTTTGAAGGACATGAGCGTCAGTGCGAGATCTTGGCGCTTGTAAAAATGATGCAATATGCCGCTCAAATCGCCAGCGAGCTCGATACGCCGCAGGCCGTGTTCCTGATAAAGGCAGCTCAAGAGGCTCTTTTTTCAGTCTTGAAGACCGAATCTCCAGCGCTTTCAAATGCGCATTTGAACGGACTTGTCAGTGACACGCATGGTCATTGCTAGAGCGCGATGCCGAAAGTGTCAGGGGATTTCGGGCGACATTCGACTCTAGAAGCTTCAAGAGGGTTGGCGTGTTTGGAAGAATACTGACCTGGATGCGCTCGCCCGTGAGAAAAGCAAGCTCCGCCAATACAGCCGGCATCGGCGTGGATTTCAAGGAACCTCAAGGAAGCATGAGGGTTGAGTTCATCCTGTTTGCAGCAATCATTGTTGCGTGGCTTGCGATTGCCTGCAACATCTGCCTTTCGTTGAACTGGCTCTGATCGCGGCAATCCGCAGGCTTTCGGACCCCTGCGCCGGCATCCTGCACTCGGCGGGCTTACCTGCCGTTCGAACAGCCGCTCGGCCAATGGCGGGACAAGGCGCTCACGCCTCCAAGGTTATGATGACGATCCAGGCCTGCCATCTGACGCCGGACGGAAAACCGCTTCGAACTTTTTCTCGACTGCCCTAAGTTTCTGGCATTCCTGATCAATCCGATCATATGCCGGTATTCGGGGGAACAGCGGACCGGATGCGGACGGGTATGACGCGCGGCGGCGATCAACCGGCCAAAGAGGATCGAACCCAGTCGTTGGGCCGCTGTTTCGGTCTTCCTGCGGTATCAGCCATTGCAGGATCGAGATTCGAAATAGCCGATCGGTATCTTCAGATACGACAGGCCGTTGCTCTCCGGCTCCGGCAAGCGGCCGCCGCGGATATTCACCTGCAGGGCGGCCAGCATGAGTTTCGGCAGCGGCAGCGTGGCGTCGCGTTCGTCCCGCACCTTCACAAAGTCGTCTTCCATCGGCAATCCCGCGAAATGCCGGTTTGAAGCAATGTGGCTCTCGACCGTCGCTTCGCATAATGGCGCCCGCCCGTTCGGTGCATAGTCGTGGCCGACGAAGAGCCGGGTGTTGGAAGGAAGCTCCAGGATTCGGCGGATGCTTCGATACAGCTCGCGTGAATTTCCTCCCGGAAAATCAGCTCGGCTGGAACCGCTGTCGGGCATCATCAGCGTATCATGGACGAAGGCGGCGTCCCGAGCGACGTAGGTGATAGACGCCATGGTGTGGCCGGGCGAGAAGAAGACGGTGACCGGAAGGTTGCCGAGGTGGAAGATTTCGCCGTCCTTGAGCAGCCGGTCCCATTGCGACCCGTCGGTGCGGAAGTCGTCGCCCAGATTGTAGATGCCTTTCCAAAGACGCTGAACCTTTGGCACGTGCTCGCCGATTGCCGTCGGCGCGCCCAGCCGCTCCTTGAGGTAAGGCGCGGCGGAAAAATGATCGGCATGGGGATGCGTATCCAATATCCAGACGACCTCGATACCCGCAAGCCTCACATAGGCGAGGATTTCATCGGCGCGCACCGTGTCGATCGCGCCTGCGAGCGGATCGTATCCGAGGACCGGATCGACGATTGCGCCCTTCATCGTTTCCGGATCATGGAAGACATATTGCCAGCTTCCCGTTGGCTTGTCCCAAAACGACTTCACGACAGGATTTGACATCAGAAACTCCCGACAACAGCGAAATGAATAAACGCGCACCGGACCTCTGTCCAACAGGTCCGAGCACCTGCGCTTCATGCATCGAAAATGAACTGGAACCTGTCCTGCATCATCGCGTCAATCGACCTCTTAGCCAGATCCAGCGTGCCATTCGCCCGAAAAGCCGGCTCCGGCAGTTCGGGTCGCCGGCATAGTGAATGGGCTGGACGGAAATGTCTTCGCACCAGATGCCGGAACCGTACCGCAGAATATCCGCACAGGCATCTCCATAACAGTGGCGATGCGACCGTCGGCAATCGAGTAATGGACCTGCCGAGAGTGCGCGGGCAGTCACGTCAAGGCATGCGCACGGAGGCGTGCTCAACGTGCGTGATAAAGCTGCGCGGTCGATAGGCCGGAAAAGGCGTCTCAGCGGGCGGCGCGATCGGAGCGTCTGCCAAGAAGGGAGGCTCGGATGAGTTCCGCTTTGCTCAATGCCGGGGGCGGAGGTGGCTCCTCCCGCTGAACTGTTGCCTTGGTCTGCGCCTGTTTCAGTACGGCCAGGCGCTGCTGCGCTGCCTGTCTGTCTGCGGCGGAAAGCGGTTCGACTGGATTGCCGGCAAGGTCATGGCGCATGGAGTCGGGTTGCGCGCAGGCGTAATAGTAGCGCTTGGAATGGAGAAACGCGCTGGTGGCGCGGCGGAGCGACATCACAGGCACATCGGGTTTCAGGAGAGGGCGGATTTCATTCCAGAGACCAAGTGCAAAGGGACGGATCGGATCGCCGGCTTTGGCAGGCAGGATCTCGATGGGGCGAAGCAAGAGTGTGTTGATCGCAGCCGCCTTCCTGACATCGAGTTCGGTTGCAACGATCGGCCCGCGATCGGTCGTCCAGGGTTCTTCCATGAAATCGTTCCTCTGCGTGCAAATCCATTACGGATTGATTGTGAAGTGATTTTGACGGAACAGCAAAGAAATCCATCCCTCACGCTCGCCCTCAAGCCGAGTTGACGACCATATATGAGGTAGCGCCGCTCGCAGCAAGTTTTGGTAACGGGATTTTCATGATTGGACGGATAGTTTGCGCCGAGCCGCGAAAGGTATTGGGTACGCGGCGCCTCACTCCTCAAATTGGTAATCGTCAAGAATCCGCGTCGAAAACGCTGCGCGGGCGGCGGCCGTTCAATCGCTGTCTTCACGCGGCGAAGCGCGGTTTCCAGCAGGAAAAACGCGGCAGCAGCAAACAGGATTTTGTTGTCGCGGAGACATGTTTCGCCAGTGCGCTTCGGTGCGCTCTTGGTTATCCAATGTCCAGGCAGATTGGAGTGGAATGAACAATGAGTGTCGTTCGTATTCTCGGTAGGGTGTCTTCCATCAATGTTCGCAAGGTTCTTTGGACCTGCGAGGAGCTTGGCATTGCATATGCGCGGGAGGATTGGGGCGCAGGGTTTGCTTCAACAAAGACGTCTGAATTCCTGGCGCTCAATCCGAATGGGCTTGTCCCCGTCATCAAGACCGACGATGGCGTGCTGTGGGAATCCAACACCATCTGTCGTTACTTGGCGTCCAAGTACGATCGTGACGATCTCTTGCCGTCGGATCCGTGGAGGCGGGCATTGGTCGAGCGATGGATCGATTGGCAGGCAACGGAATTGAATGGCGCCTGGCGAGGTGCGTTTCTGGGTCTTGTTCGCAAGGAGGCCGCCCATGCCGATCCGGTAACCATTGCCGCGAGCACGACCGATTGGAATGGCAAGATGGAAATTCTGGAGAAACAAATCGCGATGGATGGGCCGTTCGTGGCTGGCCGTAACTTCAGCCTTGCCGATATCGTCATCGGCCTTTCGGTGAACCGCTGGCTTGGCACTCCGATCGAGCGTCCCGCTTTGCCGGCGGTCGTCGATTATTTCGAGCGTCTGAGGGCGCGACCGGCATTCAAGCGCGGCGCCTACGATGCAATGCCTTGAGGGCACAACATTTCGGGAAGTAGGTCGTAGGACCGATTAGGACATCATCGCTGAAGGAAACCAATGAGTATCGAACACGTAGCTGCATTTTCGATCGAGGGTATTGGCGGCAACCCCGCCGGCGTCATGTTGTGTGAGGTTCTGCCGCCGGCCGACGTCATGCAGCGAATAGCGCGCGAGCTCGGCTATTCTGAAACGGTTTTTGCCGGACCAAGCCGAGACGGTTGGCGAGTCCGCTACTTCGCACCGGCAACGGAAATTCCGTTTTGCGGGCATGCGACCATTGCATTGGGCGCCGTCCTCGCCCGGAGCAAAGGCGACGGGATTTTTGCATTGCAGCTCAACGGGGGCTCGATCTCGGTGGAAGGACGGTCTGGGGAGCCGTTGAGCGCCGCCCTTCAGTCGCCACTCACGCGAAGCGCAGCATGCCCCGGCGATCTTCTCGACGCGGCACTGGAGCTTTTCGCACTCAAATGCGACGATCTCGACCCGCGTCTGCCGCCCGCGATCATCGAGGCAGGCGCGCGCCATCTGGTTCTGGCCCTGAAACAACGGGATCGTCTTTCCGCGATGGCCTACGACCTGGATGCGGGAGCCGATCTCATGCGCGCCCATGGCGTTACGACAATCGCGCTCGTACAGGCTGAGACGACGAGGCGCTTTCATGCCCGCAACGCCTTCGCCGCGGGAGGGGTTGCTGAAGATCCCGCAACCGGAGCGGCCGCTGCGGCGTTCGGCGGCTATCTGCGTGATCGCGGTTGGGAGCATGATGGACGCATCGAGATCATCCAAGGCGAAGACATGGGGCAGCCATGTCGTCTTATCGTCGAGATTCCGGACCAACCGGGAAGCAGTGTCCGCGTCTCGGGCGAAGCGCGCTTCCTGTGACTGATTGATCTGCAGGGGCCGTCCGTCCTCCACGCGTTAAGTGGAGCATACTCTGTGCCGATGGCGCGGAACCGGCCGTCGGCCATCTTCGCCGGTTCCGGCGGCGATCATGTGTCCAGCGGATTGCCGGCGCATCGGGCCACGAGGCCCGTTCCGGCCCCCCTTCTGCGCGTCAGCGCGAGGTCCTTGTGCAAGTCGGCCCCTATCGAGGGTTCGATCCTGGTTGGCAGAGGGGCGCAAGCCGCTGACCTTGGGAAGCGCTTTCCACCGCTTGCGTCATGCTGCAAGCGATCGGCACCGGCAAATAATTTCCCATCCTTCTTGTCGGTTTCATCTTCTCTTGGCCGTCCTTGGAGCATCAACTACTTCAACCTGGAGGGAATATCATGGAAAACGCTCAATCGCTTTGGCAGACTGCCGCCATTCTCGTCGCTCGCCTGATCTTCGCCGCCGTCTTCGTGATGGCCGTCTCGTTCAAGTTCATGGATATGGGTGCGACCGCCGGCTATATCGCCGCCGCCGGCTTCCCGTTCCCATTATTCCTGGCTTGGTGCGCCGCTATTCTTGAAGTGCTGCTTGCCATTGCTTTCTTGACCGGTGCCTTGTTCGTGCCGGCGGCGCTCGCGGCGGCCGTCTATGTCATCTTCCTCGCATTCTCGTTCCATGGTCCGGCGCATTGGGCCGGCAACCAAGCCGAATTCGGCTTTTTCGTCGATCACTTCACTTTCCTGGCGGGGCTGTTCTTCGCCGCCGTACATGGGCCGGGCAGCGTCCTTGCCGTAAAGTGGGCATCCGGCCGGACAGGATATGATGTGGCTTCATCATGATCCGACGCTTGCCGCAGCATGTCCTTTTTGAACATCTGATGCCAAACTGAAGGCCGGACTCGATATGCCGTGGGGCGCAGCCGCATTTTTTAAGTCGGTCGGCTGCGCTTCCCTTTACTGGTTTGGCCCGGTCGGAATGCCCAGCCCGACCTTGATCCTGTCCATGGCGACAAAGGTTCGGAAGCGTTTGACGTTGTTGTTGCCGAAGAAGAGGCGCCGCGTCAGTGCGTCGTAATCGGCCATCGTGGGTACGACGATGACGAGAACGAAATCCGCCTCTCCTGTCACATAATAGCACTGCTGGATTTCGGGTGCCGCAAGGAATGCTTTTTTTGCTTCCTCGATTTGCTCGGCCGTCTCGCTGATCACCTCGACCTCGGCGAAGATGGTGATCGCCTGGCCGACGGCGGCCGGATCGATCACGGCGACGTTCGCGCGGATGACGCCTTCTTCCGTCATGCGCTTGATGCGTCTTTGCACAGCCGGCGCCGACAGGTTGATCATCTCGCCGATCATCCTCTGCGGCGTGGTGTTGTCCCGTTGAAGAATATCCAGGATCTTCCGGTCGAACGCGTCTAGCTGGGGTGCTGAAGGCGGCAAAGATCGACTCCCGTGAAACAAACTTGCAAACACATGGCCCAATATCAGCGCTTTTTTCGTGTCGTTTGCAATATATTTCCGGCAATACGCAAAGGGAGCTTCCATGTTCATCCTCAACACCAGTTCCGATTATCGACGGCCACTCGAACCGTGCCATGCCGAACTGCTTGGCGCTACCGCTGCGGCGAAGGTGGAGCGGCATCTGACATATCGCGATCGTCATGCCGCCACACCGCTGTTAAGCCTTCCGAAACTGGCGGCGGAAATCGGCGTTGCAGCCATACACATCAAGGACGAGGGCCAGCGTCTCGGACTTGGCAGCTTCAAGGCTTTGGGCGGTGCCTATGCCGTCATCGAGCTTGTGCTGGAGGAGGCCGCAAGGATCTTGAACCGTCCCGTCGATATCGACGAACTGCGCTCGCAGGCGGTCAGGGAGATCGCGGAAAGGATGACCTTCGCCTGCGCCACCGATGGCAATCATGGCCGCTCGGTCGCGCAGGGTGCGCAGCTTGTCGGCGGGCGGGCGGCGATTTTTGTCCATTCCGGCGTCAGCGGGGAGCGCATTGCAGCCATCGCCCGCTTCGGCGCCGAGATGATCCGGGTCGACGGAAGCTACGACGATTCCGTGCGGGAAGCCGCCCGTGTTGCGGACCGGCAGGGCTGGACCATCGTGTCGGATACCTCGTGGCCGGGATACGAGCGCATCCCCGGCCTGGTGATGCAGGGCTATACGGCTCTCGTGCGCGAGGCTCTTGAGGCGATGACTGAAACGCCGACGCATGTCTTCATCCAGTGCGGTGTCGGCGGCGTTGCCGCTGCGGTTGCCGGTCATCTGGCACTTTCGCTTGGCGAACGGCGGCCGATCTTCACGGTTGTCGATCCCGCGCGTGCGGCATGCCTGTTTGAAACGGCGCGGGCCGGCCATCCGGTGACCGTACCGCATGGAGAGTCGACCGTGATGGCGATGCTGGAATGCTATGCGCCGTCGCTCATCGCGTGGCGTATTTTGTCCCGCGCGGCCGATGCCTTCATGACTGTCGGCGAGGAGGAGGCGATCTCGGTGATGAGGCGGCTTGCGCGGCCCGCTGCCGGTGATCCGGCGATCGTCGCAGGCGAGAGCGGCGGCGTCGGCTTGGCCGGGCTGTTGAAGGCTGCTGCCGACCCCGAGATAAGAACGGCGCTTTCGATGGATGAACGCTCCCGGATTTTCCTTGTCAACACCGAGGGAGCGACGGACCCCGGCATGTACGAAGAGATCGTCGGCCTGTCTCCGGCAGCGGTCGCAAAGCGCAATTTCGATGAAGCGACATATGTCTGAGATTTCCCGTCGATGCGAACCGTCTTCTGGGCCGTCTTCGCGAGGTCGGGGCAGCGCTTGCCGGAGAGGCGTTTGCCACTGCCGGTGAGGTATTCGAAGGGCTGCATAATCCGAACCATGATTTCAGCGACGATAGCCTGATCCATGGCGCGCTTTCATGCCGCCATCGTTCGCGGACGGCTTCGCGCTTGAGGCCGGCTATGAGCTGTGTCTCCGTCGCCATGGACCGGTAAGGCCTGGAAGCGCCGTTGATTTACCCGGCCTACCCCTTTATTTCTCACGCTGAAAGAAGGGGTCAGTTAGCCATGGACAATGAATCGAACCTCCGGAACGAGCGCAAGCGCGGCTCTGGCGTGAAGGTGGTCTATGATATCCTGCGGGACGAGATTCTGGACCTGGAACTGCCGCCGGGCAGCCCCATCGACGAGGTACAGCTTTCCGAACGTTTCGGCATGTCGCGCACGCCGATCCGCGAGGCGCTGGTGCGGCTTGCAGGCGAGGGGCTGATCGATACGCTGCCCAACCGCTCGACCATGGTCTCGCAGATCGACTTCCTCAACATGCACAGCTATTTCGATGCGCTCGTGCTCATGTATCGGGTCACCACCCAGCTTGCGGCCAAATATCACCGTCCCGAGGATCTTGAGGGCGTGCGTGCGCTCCAGGCTGAATTTGCCGATGCCGTCGAGGCGCAGGATGCGCTCGCGATGATTTCCACAAACGCGGCGCTGCATCTTGCCATCGCCGAAGCCGGACGCAATCCTTATTTCACCAGTCTCTTTTCGCGGCTCTTGAACGAGGGCCGGCGCATCCTTCGCCTCTACTACCAATCCTATAATGATCGTCTGCCGCGTCGTTTCGTCGAGGAACACGATGAAATCATCGCTGCCATCGAGGCGCGCGATACGGAGCTTGCCGAGCGCCTGGCGCGCGAACACGCGGAACAGATCGTCGGCCAGATACAGAAATTGCTGGTGCGCGGGGAGCGTCTTGATATCGGGCTTTAGAGTGTGCTGCCGAAAAGTGTAGACGGCTTTCGGACGACATCGCGCTCTACTTCCTTGATTCTAGAGCGGATTCAGATTTTAGGCCGAATAGACCTATAACCATCCGATTCCAGTGTGCATATTTCTTGTCGACAAGATAAATACAAAGATGTATCAATGCTGCAAGGACGGTAAGGAGCGGCCGCGGATGCGGCTGAACTGGCTGCCGATCCATACCAAGCCCAAGAGGATAGACAGATGACTGCAAGCATTTTCTCCGGCGTAGTCCCCGCGCTCATGACCCCGTGCAAGGCCGATCGCAGTCCTGATTTCGATGCGCTCGTGCGCAAGGGCAAGCAATTGATCGCCGAGGGCATGTCGGCGGTGGTCTATTGCGGTTCGATGGGCGACTGGCCGCTGCTGACCGATGCACAGCGCATGGAAGGTGTCGAGCGGCTGGCCAAGGCGGGCGTGCCCGTCATCGTCGGCACCGGCGCCGTCAATACGGCATCGGCCGTCGCCCATGCGGCGCATGCCCAGAAGGTCGGCGCCAAGGGTCTGATGGTCATCCCGCGCGTTCTGTCGCGCGGCTCTGTGATTTCAGCCCAAAAGGCACACTTCAAGGCGATCCTTACGGCAGCGCCCGATCTTCCGGCGGTCATCTACAACAGCCCCTATTATGGTTTCGCAACGCGGGCCGATCTTTTTTTCGCGTTGCGCGCCGAACACGCCAATCTCGTCGGCTTCAAGGAGTTCGGCGGCCCGGCAGATATGCGCTACGCCGCTGAAAACATCACCAGCCGCGACGATGGCGTATCGCTGATGATCGGTGTCGATACGGCTGTGTTCCACGGCTTCGTCAATTGCGGTGCGACGGGCGCGATTACCGGCATCGGTAACGTTCTGCCCAAGGAAGTCATCCATCTCTGCAATCTCGCGAAGGCTGCGGCGGCGGGTGACGCCGATGCGCGCCAGCGCGCGCTTGAACTTGAGCAGGCGCTCGCCGTGCTCTCGTCCTTCGACGAAGGCCCAGACCTGGTTCTCTTCTTCAAGCACATGATGGTCCTGAAGGGAGACACAGAATATGAGCTCCACTTCAATGAAAGCGACGCCTTGAACGATAGCCAGCGCGGTTATGTCGAAGCACAGTTCAAGCTGTTCAATACATGGTATGGCGAATGGAGCAAGCTTCCCGGCGCCGTGGAAAAATACAGGGCCTAGAGCAATTCCAGGGAAAGTGCGCAGCGGTTTCCCGTCTGGAATTGCGTAAAGGCTCTGAGGCCGCCGTCATGGTTCATGTTTGGAATGCGGGAGGCCCGTGAGGGCCTCCTTTGCTATATCGTTCACGGCCTTGACCGGACCCCATTCAGGCCACGGCGTCGAGACCGAGTTCCAGCAGGCGGTCGAGCTGGCCGATTTCCTCTGATGTCAGCTGGATGCCGTCCTTTTCCGCGCGAGCACGGGCGGCAAAGCGGCGCTGCGAAGGCAGGCGGGCGCCTTGACCGGCGATCGCTTCGAACAGCGCCTCGGCACGCACAAGCGGATTCCCGGGCCGGCCGGCTGCGAAAGCCTCCGGCGAGAAGGCGACGATGAGTTCGCCATGCCGAGGCGCAAATGCCGTCGTCCCGAGATGATCGAGCGCCTCTCGGCTGGTGAAATCGCCGATCATGATGCCGGCCAGAAGTTCGATCATCGTGCCGATCGCCGATCCCTTGTGGCCTCCGAACGGCAGCATTGCACCGGCGAGCGCTGCTTCCGGATCCGTGGTCGGCTGGCCATCGGCGTCTATGGCCCAGCCCTCGGGCAGCGGGGTGCCGGCGCGGCGATGCAGTTCGATCTCGCCGCGGGCGGCCACCGAAGTCGCGAAGTCGAAGACATAAGGCGGGCCGTCGAGGCGCGGCCAGCCGAAGGCCAGGGGGTTCGTCCCGAGCAGCGGCGCGGTGCCGCCGGCCGGCGCCACCGTGGAATAGCTCGGGCACATGGCGAAGGCGGCAAGACCGCGATCCGTCAGAGCCTCCACCTCAGGCCAGAGGGCGGCGAAATGGGTGCAGTCGTTGATCGCAAGCGCGGCAATGCCGAAGCGGCGAGCCCGCTCGGCAAGCACGGGTACGCCGAGTTCGAAGGCGGCATTGGAAAAGCCGCTCTTGGCGTCCACCCGCACGATTGCAGAGCCATCGCCTTGTTGCTCCAGTACCGGCACCGCATCCGGCCGTGCTTTGCCGGCCTTGACGGCGCGCAATATGCCTTCGATGCGATAGATGCCATGGGATTTACAGGCATCACGCTCTCCGGCAACGATGACGCGCGCGATCGCGGCCCCCTGCTGCGCATTGAAACCTGCCTTCGAAAGGATCGCCACGACGCGGTCCTGCAGTGCGTCCGATGTCAGCGTGATTGCGTCGCTCATCTGAATTCTCCCATGTTTCGCTTGCTTGCATCATAAAGGTGAAAATTGTAAATACAAAACGTATACAGAGGATCGACATGTAGATAAGCATCGTCCTCGGGCTGCAGGGTCCTTGACAGGATGAGGACGCTGGCGGGGAGAAGATGACCATGATTTGCGTGACTGACGAAATGGCATTCGCTCCCAGTGTTTTGGGTCCAGCCGTCTATTCCCATCAGGGCATAATGGTCGAGAGCGGCAAGCCGGTGCGTTCCGACGCCCAGAAATTTCTTGTGAGCGTGCGTTGATGGCAAGACCGGACGTTATCGTCATCGGGGCCGGAGTAATCGGCCTTTCCGCTGCGATTGCAACTCAATCGCGCGGCTTGCGTGTTGTGGTCCTCGATCGAGAGGGACCGGCAGCGGGTGCGTCCGCCGGCAATGCCGGCGCTTTCGCTTTCACGGATATCCTGCCGCTTGCCTCTCCCGGCATTCTGAAGAAGGCTCCGAAATGGCTCCTTGATCCGCTTGGGCCGCTCTCGGTGCCGCCCGCCTATGCGCTGCAGATCGCGCCCTGGATGTTCCGGTTCTGGCGCGCCTGCCAGCCGTCGCGCGTCGCCCATGCCGTCGCGGCCCAGACAAGCCTCATGGATCTGTCCAAGGCGGAACTGGAGCCTTTCCTTGCTGCCACCGATACGCTCTCGATGCTGCGTAAGGAGGGCAATCTCCAGGTCTATGAAAGCGAGGCGGAATTCAGCGCTTCGCTGCCCGGCTGGGACGCGCGCCGCGATCACGGCATCGAATTTCAGCACCTGAAAGCCGAGGAGATGGCAGCGATCCAGCCGGGACTGGCGTCGCGCTTCATACGCGGCACCTTCACGCCCGGCTGGTATTCCATCGCCGATCCCAAACTTTATACGCTGGCGCTGGCCGAGCATTTTCGTGGTCGCGGCGGCGTCATCGAGACGGCTGATATCTCCGCACTCCGCGCGATCCCGGCGGGTGTCGAGGTGGCGGCGGCGGATGGAAAGCTGCGTCAGGCCGGCAAGGTCGTTCTGGCAGCCGGCGCCTTCTCGCATCGGATCGCGAAGACGCTCGGCGAGCGCATCCCGCTTGAAACGGAACGCGGTTATAATACGACGCTTCCGGCTGACGCCTTCGATCTGCGCACGCAGATAACCTTCGGTGGTCATGGCTTCGTCGTCAGCAAACTTTCCACCGGCATCCGCGTCGGCGGTGCGGTGGAGCTGGGCGGATTGGAGTTGCCTGCGAATTTTCGCCGCTCCCAGGCCATGCTGCAGAAGGCCCGCACTTTCTTGACCGGTCTCAAACCGGAGGGCGGGGTGCAGTGGATGGGCTTCCGGCCGTCGCTGCCGGACAGCCTGCCCGCTATCGGCCGGGCCAGGGGCACGCCGGATGTGATCTATGCCTTCGGCCACGGTCACCTCGGCCTGACCCAGTCGGCGGGCACGGCGCGCCTGGTTGCCGACCTGCTGACGGGACAAAGGCCGACGATCGATCTGGCGCCCTTCTCGCCGCAACGTTTTTAGCGGAAATAGCTCTCGCTGCCGTAAGAATATCGACTGTGATCGCGCGGATACCCTCGATCTCGAGCGATCTCGCAATTAGACGACCGTCTCGCCGCCATCGACGACGAGGATCTGTCCTGTCATGTAGGAAGAGCGGTCGGAAACGAGAAAGAGGATCGGCTCGGCGATTTCCGAGACGTCGGCCCACCGTCCGAGTGGCACCTTTTCGGCGATATAGGCTTCGATGGCGCTGCGTCCGCCCATCTGTGCAATGAAAGGTGCGTTGAATGGGGTATCGACCCAGCCGGGGCAGAGCGCGTTGACGCGGATGCCGAAGCGGGCGTAGTCGCCGGCCATCTGCCGGGTCATGGCGATGACGGCATGCTTGGAGGTGGTGTATGCGATCATCTCGCGGTCGTAGAGCACGCCCGACGATGAAGAGGTGTTGAGAATGACGCCTTTGCCGGCCTTCTTCATGATCGGCATGACGAGGCGCGTGGCCATGAAATGCGCGCGGACGTTCAAGTTCCAGGATGCATCGAAACCGGAGACAGCGACCTCTTCCAGATTGCCTGCGACCTGTGCGCCCGCATGATTGTGCAGAATGTCGATGCGGCCATGCTGCGCTGCGATTGCTGCGATGCCGGCCTTGAGCGCCTGGTCGTCCAGCACGTCGACAATGAGGCTTTCGGCTCTGCCGCCAGCCTCGCCGATCTGACGCACGGTTTCCCGCGCATTTTCCAAATCGATATCGGCGACGATCACATGTGCGCCTTCGAGCGCCATGATGAGCGCGCCGGCGCGGCCGATGCCGGAGCCGGCTCCGGTGACGATTGCGACCCGATCCTTGAGTATCATGATTTTTCCCTGGTCAGTTTGTCGTTGTCTTTTCGCGCATCAGGAAGCGCGCGATGAGAATGAGGACGAGCGATGCAATCAGCACCATCGTCGCGATCGCATTGATCTCCGGCGTGACGCCGCGGCGGATGGAAGCGAAGACATAGATAGGCAGCGTCGTATTCGATCCCGCGACGAAGAAGGCGATGATGAAATCATCGAAGGAGAAGGTGAAGGCGAGCAAAAAGCCGGCGAGGATCGACGCCATGATCTGCGGCAGGACGATCTGGCGGAACGTCGTCCATGGCGTGGCGTAGAGATCGCTTGACGCTTCGACGATATCGCGGCCGAGGCTCGCAATGCGCGCCTTCACGATCATCGTCACCAGAGCCATGGTAAAGAGGCCGTGCGCCGCAATGATCGAGCCGTAGCCAAGTGCGAATTTCGGCGGCTGGTCGCCGGGCCAGACGGCTGCGATCAGCGGATTTATGATGCCGAAGACCTCGACCAGTGCCACCAGCGTCGCAATTCCAATGACGACCCCCGGCACGACGATCGCAGCTGCAAACAGCCCGTCAAAGATGGCGCGGGTGCGAGGACCGAGCCGTTCCAGGCCAATTGCTGCCATCGTGCCGAAGATTGCGGCAAGTGCCGCGCTGGTAAAGGCGATGATGAGGCTGTTCTGCAGCGCTTCCATGAGGAAGGTGTTGGACAGCGCCCGTCCGTACCATTGTGTCGAAAAGCCGGTGAACTCGCTGGCATTGCGGCCTGCGTTGAAGGAGAACAGCACGACGAGCGCGATCGGCGTATAAAGGAACAGATAGACGAAAGTAACGAGCGCGCGCATCAGACGAGATCCACCTGGCGGGTGCCTGCAACGCGCCATGCAATCCGCATGGCAACCAGAAGCACGATGACGACGACGGCAACGAGCGTCACCGCGATCGCCGATCCGAACGGCCAGTTGCGCGACTGCAGGAAGAGATCGACGAGCGCATTGCCGATGAAGAAGACCTTGCCGCCGCCGAGCAGCTGCGGGATCAGATATTCCCCAAGCAGCAGGATCGTCACCAGGGCGACGCCGGTCATGACCCCTGGCAAGGACAGCGGCAGCGTAATGGAAATGAAGGTCGAGAAGGGCCTGGCGCCGAGATCGGCAGAAGCCTCAAGGAGGCGGCGGTCGAGCTTTTCCAAGCTGACATAGATCGGCATGATCATCAGTGGCAGGTAGCCATAAACGATGCCGAGCAGCACGGCGCCTGGCGTGTTGATGAGCCTGACGTTCTCGATGCCGAAGAATTCCAGCAGATGCGGAATGCCGCGCGCGCCGAGCAGATACATCCAGGCGTATGTGCGCACCAGCAGGCTGGTCCAAAAGGGTACGACGACAAGCGAGACGAGCAGCAGACGGCGCTGCGGGCTGGCCTTGACGGCGAGATAATAGGCGACCGGATAGGCAACGAGCAGGCAGGCAGCCGCGCCGATCGGCGCAAGGATCAGCGTATTGATGAAGGCAGCCGAGCGTGAGCCGAGATTGGCGAATTGCGCGAAGGTGAAGGCTGCCTGATAGCCGCCCTCCGGAGCACGCTCGCCGAAGGCAAAGACGATGATGGCGATGAAGGGCAGCACCAGGAAGACGAACAGCCAGATGCTTGCCGGGCCGACAAGGGCAGCGGTGACGAGGCGCCGTTTGGTGGCGGGATTAAGGGGCATCGAAAGGTTCTTTATCCGTCATTCGGAATGGGGGCCGGTCCCTTGCCGCCACGACGGAGGGACCGGAGCTGAGCGAGGCAATCAGGCCGACTTGAAGCGGGCCATCAGTTCGGCACGGCTCGGATCGGTGAGCGTGACGGCTGCACCGAATTCCAGGGGTGTCAGCGCTGCCTCGTCCGGATAGACGATCTTGTTCGACGTGATCTCCTTCGGCAGCAGCGCGATGACGCGGCTGTCGGTCGTCGGCGCGCCGTTGGCGATATGCTCCTTCACCGCATTCTTCGGATCCATGAGATAGTTGAGGAGCGCGTAGCCGGCCGCCTTGTTCGGGGCGTCCTTGGGGATCGCATAATAGTCAGTCCAGATCTCGCCGCCGTCCATGCCGAGCACATAGGCAAGCTCCGGCATGTCGCGGTTGAGCTGCGCGCCGTCATTCGTCCAGCACATCGTCAGCCAGGCGTCGGTCGAACGCATGGACGGCTGATAGTCGGAGTTGATGGCGAAGAGATGCGGCTTGACCTTGATCAGCAGTTCCTCGGCCTTGGCGAGTTCTTCGGGCTTGATCGAGTTGAAATCATAGCCGAGGGAAACCAGTGCGCTGCCAATGGTCGTCAGCTGGTAGTCGTGCACCATGGCGCGGCCGTCGGCCTCGGTCTGCGCGATCTCGAAGAAATCCTTCCAGCTCGAAAGCTTCGTCTTGATCTTCTTGGTGTTGACCGAGAAGCCGGTCGTGCCCCAGTTCTTCGGCACGGCATAGGTCTTGCCGTCGATCTGCCCTTCCTTGGTGAAGCGCGGGCTCTCGGTCGCCTGGCTGAAGTTCGGGATCTTGGAAAGGTCGAGTTCCTGGATGAGGCCGAGCTTGTGATGGGTCGAGATCGTGTAGTTGGTCGGCACGAAGAGCGACCAGCCGGAGGCGCCGGCCTGGAGCTTTGCGAGCATTTCCTCGTTCGAGCCGAAGACATTGACCTCGACGGCGACGCCGGTTGCCGCCTTGAAGTTCTCGAAGGTCTGCGGATCGTGATAGTTTGGCCAGGTGGCGATCGACATCTGCGTGCCGAGTTCGCCGGCGGCGTAGGCCGGTGTCGAAAGCGCGCCCGGGACGCGCGACAGCACCGCCGTCGCAAGGCCGAGGCCGGTGACGCCGAGGAAGTGACGGCGGCTGACGGAACCGCGCTTCAGGCGCATGAATTCGTCCATGAAGCCTTCGGCTGAAATCGGAAGATTGTCCTTATAATCCTTGCTCATGATGCTGTTCCCTTGTTTTGGTTTATGCATTCGATGCTGGAAAGACATGTAAGGCCTTGGGGTCGAAGCCGAGGAAGACCGGTTCGCCCGGACCTACGAGATCGCTCTCGCTCACGCTGCGGCGATCGGACGTGATCAGGAAATCGCCCAGTCCTGGAACGGTGACCGCGTATTCGGCCGACGAACCCAGGAAGATGCGATGGGTCACCGTACCCTTGAAGGACATGCCTGATGCCGCCATGTCGCGGCTGAGACGGATCGCCTCCGGACGCAGGGCCGCGATCGCCGCTCCCGGTGCCAGCCGCTTACCGGCCGAAAGTGCCGAGCCGTCTGCAAGGCGAAGCGTTTCACCGTCGGCTTCCATCGTCGCCTCTATGCGGTTCGTCTTGCCGACGAAATCGGCGACAAAGAGATCGGCCGGGCGGTCATAAACCTCCTGAGGTGTGCCGAGCTGGCGGATGCGGCCGGCGCTCATGACACAGACGATGTCGGCCATCGACAGCGCTTCCTCCTGGTCGTGGGTGACGAGAACGAAGGTGATGCCGAGTTCGCGCTGCAGCGTCTGAAGCTCGATCTGCATGGCCGAGCGCAGCTTCTTGTCGAGGGCAGCAAGCGGCTCGTCGAGCAGGAGCACGGAGGGACGGTTGACGATGGCGCGCGCAAGTGCCACGCGCTGCTGTTGCCCGCCCGACATTTCATGGATGCGCCGTTTGGCGAAACCGTCGAGGCGGACCATCTCGAGCGCTTCGGCAACGCGGCGGTCGATCTCGGCGGCAGCGATCCTGGGCCGCATCTGCTTCAACCCATAGGCGACATTCTGCGCGACGTTGAAATGCGGAAACAGCGCATAGTGCTGGAACACCATATTGACCGGACGCCGGTAGGCCGGAACGCCGTTCATCTCACGCCCGTCGATCAGCACGGTGCCTTCGCTCGGCTGTTCGAAGCCGCCGATCATGCGCAGGCACGTCGTCTTGCCGCAGCCGGAAGGGCCGAGAAGCGCCAAAAATGCGCCCTTGGGCACATTGAGATTGATGTCCGTTACGGCGGTCACTGCGCCATAGCTCTTTGTGACCGAACGGAATTCGATGTCGTTCGTTGAAGCGGATGCCACGTCTGTTCCCTGCGGTTGGTCGGCAGTCTTTGATCTGCCTTATTGCCACCGTCGTTAAGGAAAGAGTAAGCCCGAGCTTCTTGGAAGGTATATACCCCGAAAGAGGTATTTCCGTGCTAATAGCTTCGTGGAAGGTGTATATAGGGGCTGCGCTCGATTACGTGAGGCGGCAGAGGGAACCCGTCATATGAGCACCGACCTTGAAGGGCTTTTTGCTGCCTTCGACGCCACGATCGGCCGATCGGCGATGACGGATTCCGAATTCGGAGAGACGTTCCGTCAGATGATGGCGGCGCTGGTGCGGTTCGATTACGTCGTCGTTTTCGCCTATCGCGGCAAGGAACGGCCGATCGATCTCTACAGTACCTTCGATCGAGAGGAGCATATCGTCTTCGTCACGCTCTACCAGGCCGGCCCTTATCTGCTCGATCCATTCTACCACACGGCGCGCGAACGCCGCGAAGGCGTGCTCAGGATGAGGGAGCTGGCGCCCGACCGCTTCTTTTCCAGCGAGTATTACCGGACCTATTATGTGCAGACCGGGCTTGCGGAGGAAATCGGCTTCTTCGTCAATGCCGACGAGGACGTCACCATCGTCCTCTCATTGATGCGGCGCGAGAAGACCGGCGCTTTTCCTCCCGCGGAGTTCATGATGTTGAAGAGCGTCGAGCCGCTCGTCGCAAGCATGGTGCGGCATTACTGGTCCGGCCTCGCCTCGCGCTTCGATGCGCAATTGGCCGCCGGCGACAGGAGCCGGCGCAGGAAGGGTGAGGCCGAGACTGTCCCGCCAGGCGAAACCGTCTGGCGTGACCTTAATCTGACAAGCCGTGAGACTGCTATCGTCGAACTCGTCTTGCAGGGGCACTCATCGGAATCGATCGGCCTGAAGCTCAATATTTCGACGGGTACGGTGAAGGTCCATCGCCGTAATGTCTACCGCAAGCTCGGCATTTCCTCCCAGACCCAGCTGCTTTCGCTCTATCTCAAGAACCTCACCTAGCGTGGCCGAACCTTAGCTCGGCACACGAGCGCCATGTCCTTCCTTTGCAAGCATCCTCAGCCAAGGGCCGCAGTGGAAAAGACTCATGAGCAGATACATCGGGACCATCCCGCTGATCATCGAACTGTCTTGCGCCGAGCAGATCATATCCCCGCCCGCACCATAGGCTGACAGCATTGCCATGAAGGCAAAGCTCGGCGCTGCCGCCAATGCCAGCCACCGGCTGGCGATGGCGGGCAGGGCAGGAGCGGCGGCATGCCCGCCGGCCCCTTTATTGATTTCGGACGAGGCGGACATCAGTTTGCCCCGTACCGATCGTGGTGCTTCCACCAAACGCCGGTCTCGTTGCGGCCGAACGGGGCGCGGTCGAGCCATTGATACATGCCCCAAAGACCATCGAGCCCGCGGGCATAGGACGAGTAGGTGTGATAGATGTCGCCATCCTGCATGGCGAAGGCGCTGACGCCAGGCCGGTCGCGCGTATAGGTCGCCACGTCCGTCCCCGTCATTGACGCCATCAGTTCAACCGGGCCTTCGCTGCCGCGCAGCTCCCATTGCTGTATCGTCTTGCCCGCCTGAGCGTTCGGCATCGGCGGCTCACGACGGTAATTATATTCGATGCCGCCGCCGCGCTGTTCCTCCGGCGTGAACCAGACATTGAAATCATGGTTGAAATCGCTGCTTTCCGAAGAGGCCCAGTCGAAGGTCCAGCCCATTCGCCGCTTGAATTCCTGCAGCTTTTCGAGCGGTGCGCGGGAAATGGCCGAGAAGGCGACATCGTGATTTTCCAGATGCACCGCGATGCCGTTGAAGCCGTCTGCGATCGATGAGCAGGATGGGCAGCCGGCGGTGTAATCCGGCCCGAACATGAAATGATAGACGAGAAGCTGCGAGCGCCCCTTGAAGAGCCCCGCGAGCGGAACGACACCCTGATCGGTCTCGAGGCGATAATCCTTTTCTACTTTCACCCAGGGCAGTTCCTGACGGCGGGCGGCGATCTCGTCGCTGCGGCGTGTCAGCTCCTTTTCCTGCTCGAGCAGGGAAAGCCGTGCCGAAAGCCATTCTTTGCGTGTTCCAGTCACATGCATCGTCATGATTGATCTCCTCTTGTCAGCGACTCTGTTCCTGTCGGCGCTGCGTCTTGCCTGCCGATGTGCAATAACTTACGGCTGAAGCTCCACGGGGTGGGAGTTACAAGTGTGACGGGATTTCGATGGACTCGCTGATTGTCGCAGCCGCCCAGGCACTAGCCGCTGGCGACGCCCTGGGGGCGCTGAAGCGCGTGGCGCTCCGAGACGATGGGCCGGCGCTGGCGCTTCGCGGTATTGCCATGGCCCAGCTCGGGGACCTTGTCCGCGCCAAGATGCTGTTGAGAAATGCCGCGCGCGCTTTTAGCTCGCGAGAGGCTGTCGCCCGTGCTCGCTGTACGGTCGCCGAGGCGGAGATCGCGCTTGTCTCGCGGGACCTCGGCTGGCCGGAAAAGGCGCTCGAGACGGCGCGGGCCGTTCTCGAAAAACATGGCGACCGCATCAATGCTGCTCACGCCCGCAATCTGCAGATACGCCGCCTGCTGCTCGTCGGCCGCCTGGACGAGGCTGAAAGGCTGTTGGCCAAACTTGACCCATCGGCCTTGCCGCCCGCTGCAAGGGCAAGCCATGAGCTGGCGGTTGCCGGCATTGCCATTCGCCGCCTGCGCGTCAAACCGGCACGCGCCGCCCTGACGCGCGCGGCGGAGGCGGCCGGCAAGGCCGGTATTCCGGCGCTTGCAATCGAGGTGCGCGATGCGGCACACATTCTCGATGTACCGGCCGCGCTTCTGATCGCGCGGGGAGGCGAAAGCTTGCTGTCGCTTGATGAGGTCGAGGCCCTGCTGGCGTCCGGGACACTGGTCGTAGATGCCTTCCGCAACGTCGTGCGCAGTGGCGGAGACATCATATCGCTTGCGAGCCGGCCGGTGCTCTTCGCCTTGGCGCGTGTGCTCGCCGAGGCGTCTCCCGGCGACGCGTCGCGCGCGCAGCTGCTCTCCCGTGCGTTCCGCGCCCGTCACGCCGACGACTCTCATAGAGCAAGGCTCAGGGTCGAGATCGGGAGGCTTCGCGCAGCGTTAGAGCCGCTCGCCGAGATCGGCGCGACGACACACGGCTTTGCGCTGACGCCGCGTGCAAAGCGCGATATAGTGGTGCTGGCACCGCCCGTCGAGGTCGAAAATGCCTCTGTACTTGCCCTGCTCGCGGATGGCGAATCCTGGTCGAGCTCTGCTTTGTCGATTGCGCTCGCAACGAGTGCGCGCACGGTGCAGCGCGCGCTTGACGCACTTGCAGCGGAAGGCATGGTGCAAAGCGTCGGCAACGGCCGGGCACGCCGCTGGATGATGCCGCCCGTCGTCGGCTTCCCGACAGCATTGTTACTCCCCGGACCGCTGCCGAGCGACTAAGCTTTCGTATCATCGACACTCAACTGGTCCCGACCGGAGGATGGAAATATGAAAAAGTCGCAAGCGGAAATCATTCGCGAATACGGTCCCTTCGAGAACGCACCGCGCGTGAACGGCGTCACCTTCGACGGGGAGCACGTCTGGTTCGCTTCCGGCGAAAAGCTGCATGCTCTCAATCCGGAGAGCGGCGCGCAGGTGCGCACGATCGACGTCGCTTCACATGCTGGCACCGCTTTTGACGGCCGTTACCTCTATCAGATCGCCGAGGATCAGATCCATAAAGTCGATCCGGGAACCGGCAAGATACTTTCCACCATTCCTGCACCGGGCAACGGCGGCGATTCAGGTCTTGCCTGGAGCGACGGCAGCCTGTGGGTCGGGCAGCATCGCGGCCGCAAGATCTATGAGATCGACCCCGAGACCGGTGCCGTCAGGCGGACCATCGAATCCAACCGTATCGTCACCGGCGTCACATGGGTCGATGGCGAGTTGTGGCACGGCACCTGGGAGGGCGACGAAAGTGATGTACGCCGCGTCGATCCGGTGACGGGAGAGGTGCTTGTGCGGCTGGAAATGCCTGAGGGCACCGGCGTCTCCGGCCTTGAATCCGATGGCAAGGATCGCTTTTACGCCGGCGGCGGCGGAAGTGGCAAATTGCGAGCGATACGCCGTCCGCGCTGAGCATTTGCAATGGAATGTCTTGCGTCCGGGGGCGATCGCTCGCCCTCGGACTTTCGATTCTGGAAGAGCCGGCTTACGTCTCGCAGGGAAGACTCCATCCGGATCATGACAGAATAGCGTGGCTCTGTAGCTCCGTGAGAATAGGCGGGACTTCGGGTCGGATCCCGCGCGTACCGAGGTTGCCATATCGCGTATGGTGAACCAACTGCGATGCCATGCGTTTCCAGCATGGAAGACATGTCTTGTTGGTTTCGGTTTTCATTGCCATATTTTACTTACCAACCGCATTTCAAATCATTTCCAAGTTGCGAGCAGCGCCGATCTCGACCGACGTCGTGAACGGTCGTGCGCGCCAAGGAGGCATCATGAATGGCATCACGAAGAGTCTTGATGAAATGAATTTGCAAGAGCGTGCCGACCTTATGGCGGCTGTCGCGGATGTACTGCAAGCCACCGCCGCGGAGGCCGAAGAGGACGGCGACGTGCTTGCCGCCACCAACTCGCTGTTCCTGGCAGGCAATCTGCGCGGCTGTTCGTCCGATCTCGGCCCGCATGATCTGAAGGCGGCCGAACTCCTGCTGGAGCAAGGCATCACGTTCATTCATCTGTTCAACGGACGCAAGAAAAGCCGCACGCCGGTGCACTGAAGCGCCGCTATGCGCACGATGGAGTTTGCAATAGGATTGCCCAGCGTGCTCGCTCCGAGTATGGCAGCACGGTCATCTTGATGTGGCGAATACTTTATGCTGCGTCAATTCAACTGCATGAATATCGTATGTATTAACTAAATTAACGATGTGTTGAGTATAATTGTCGCCGCATCAAAATGGAAGATAATTAATATATTTGGAGATATCGTAATCTGTCTGCATGAGGCAGCGATAATTTAGAGAGCTATGATATGCTTGATCTACCCAAGTTTGTACAGTTATTACTATTTGCTGCGCTTGTAATTCTATTTTTCCGCTGGGTGATCGAGGATATGAATAGGTAGCCGGCTTCGGCACCTCACGTCTCGGCGCTGCAACCGTTTTTCGCTGCTTGCTGCTTCGCCAACACCAGAAAGAGTTTTGGAAAGCCAAGGCCGCCGGCGCGATCGCGGGCGGCCTCCGAAACGTTCGCGGCGCTACGGTGAAACTACAGGTTCGGATGGTCTTCCGGCCATCCAGGGAAAGGGTCTCGCCTCGTCAGGAGAAGAAGCGCCGGAGTGGTGGCACGAAGCGAACCACGAGCTGATCCAAGAGCAGCATTACGACGATGGCGGCTCCCGTCAGCGGAAAGGCCGCGCCGAAAATGACGGCGATGAGCCATAGGCCAACATAGACGGATCTTTGCGGCGGCATCGGCGGCACGCCGAGTCGGCCCGATGGCCGGCGCTTCCACCACATGATCGCGGCCGTTGCGCAGCAAAGGACGATGGCAAAGCACGCGGCCAGCATCAGAAGCTGGTTGAAGAGGCCCCACTCCTGCCCCTGGTGGACATTGATTCCCCATTCGATCGCCTTGCCGAGCGCCGGATACTGATCGTAGGAAACGTCGACCAGCGGCTTTCCTGAATATTGGTCGATATGGACGGTTCTCTCCTTGCCGAGATCGCCGAAATAGTGGCTTGCCGTGTAGACGCCGGTGTCATCGGGCGGGATCGCAAGATCGGAGCCCGCGACCATGCCCAAGCTATGCATGATGTCGACGGCCTTATTGACACCGATCGGCTTTGCCGATTGCGCCGCGGCAATATCGGATAGCGGAACCGGTGCATTCTCAACCACCCAGCCGGCGCGGCTGACGACATCCTGTGTGACCTTGGTCGATTTCGGGACATCATCCCAGACGGCTGCCGGCGTTCCAAGATTATGTGCGGTCAGCCAGGCATTGACGTTGGCACCCCAGTAGCCGGACCACGGCATGCCGCTGAAGGCCAGAAAGAAAATGAGAAGGCCGGCAAATGCTCCCGTCACCGCATGCAGATCGCGCCAGAAAACGCGCCGCGATGGGGTGCCGCGAACGGTGAGCACACCGCCGTTCTGCTGACGCGGCCACCACAGATAGATGCCGGTCACCACGAGGACGAGAGCAAAGCCAGCGACAATCTCGACGGCGCGGTTGCTCCATGTCCCAAAATATTCGAGGCTGTGGATGCGCTTGACCACCCAGCCGAATTCCTGCTTCGAGTCGACAGATCCCAGGATACTGCGATCGTAAGGATTGACGTAGACGATGGTCGATTTGCCGTCCTTGGATACGGTTACCCAGGCTGAGCGGTTGGGCGCCGACGGCTCGTGATAGGAGGTCGCGCGGGCGCCGGGAAAGGCTGCGAGTGCGGCATCGACGATCCGCTGCGGCGGCTGCATCGTCCCCGTCGCGGCCACGAGGTAGCGATGCGAATAGAAAGTGTCGGCAATCTGATCTTTGAACAGATACAGCGATCCGGTGATCGCCAGGTTGAGCATGAAGGGAGCGACGAGAAGGCCGGCGAAAAAATGCCAGCGCCAGATCGCGCGGTAGAGCGAGATATTATGGGTTGCTGCGCCCGCAGGCTCTGCAGCGGTATAGGTAGACATGAAATCCTCCGAAGATCGGCAGGCTGCCGCAAGCGGTCGATCCGAGGAGGGGGCGGCGATTGCTTGTCGCCGGGAATGCACCTGCTTCACATGGCCAGCTAGGCCAATCGGTCCGCCTTGCCCGGCGAAGTTCGGCGGCGGAAAGCACCAATCCTCAGATGTTGCGACCTATAGGTCGCGCTTGACGGCGGCCGTTGATTGCAGGTGCTGCGGCAAAGCCGCAACACCGGTTCAGCCAACGATGTCGGGGACGGGTGGCGCTCTTGGGCCGGTGTTCGGTGGATAAAGCTGCCGGTGGAAGGCTTCCGGTCTCGCGCCAATGGTCTCTCCGCGCGGGGAGGCGAGGCGTTCGCAAATCTCGGTCGGAGGCGTGGGCAGGAGCGCAGCTGAAGCGATCCGGCATGCCTCGCATGCAGGCGCATAGGCTTTTCCATGCATCTTGCCGTCGGCATCCTTGTAAGTGATACAGAGGATGGGCAGCGATCCATCGGGCAGCCGGTATTGGGCAAGCTCGATCGGAGATATCTCGTCCGGGGTGGCCATGATCGGCTGATGGGCGAAGCCGACAAGCAGCAGCGCCACGGCGCAAAGGATGCGCGCCCCCCACTGCCATGTCCGCGAAATCGTCTTCCGCATCCTTCTCCCCGCCATCCGCATCCCGCGGATAAGGTTTGCAGTCTTAGGCCAGCCCCTTTGCATGCGCAATGCGTCAATTCGTGCCGTGGCGAAGCATGCCGATATCCAGCTCGCCACGGCATCGCTCTGGCCGTAAATGCCGGCATCAGCCCGACAATCTCTTCCGGCCGGCCGATCTACGTGAAGTTGCGCGGGAATGACCCGTTTATCGGTGGTTTAGTTTCACGCAAGGTCTGGTTGCGATAAAGCGTGCGGGGCGAATACCGGTGAAATGCGCTGTGGGGGCGATCTATGATTTCGACGTATCTCGGCTATGTGACCGCAACAAAGGACATGGCATCTACACTTGCGCGTGTCGCCAAGCAGGCGACCGTCAAGAGCGACCAGCATTATTACGATACGCATATCGGCAAAGTTAAGAATATCGATGAGTTCCTGAGCGACTACAAGCTCTTCAGCTATGCGATGAAGGCCTATGGTCTGGAAGATATGACCTATGCCAAAGCCTTCATGAAAAAGGTTCTGACGAGCGACCTCAGCGACACTCACAGCTTCGCCAACAAGCTGACCGACAACCGCTACCGGCAGTTTGCTGCAGCCTTCAATTTCGGTGCCAAGTCCAAAAATCAATCCGCTCAGAGCGATGCTCAGAAAAGCGATACGATCGGGCTTTATGAGCAATCTTTCGCCAATGAAACGGCATTGGCGAAGAAGGAGAGCAAGTTCTATGATGCCGCGATCGACAAGGTCTCGAATGCCGACGATATCGTCAACAGCAGCAGGCTGAGCGATTATATCCTCCGGGCTCACGGGCTCAATCCGGACAATATATCGAAGACGTTCCTGAAATCGGTTCTGACCAGCGATGTCAGCGATCCGAACAGCTTCGTCAATACGGCGAGCAATTTCCGTTCGGCCGTGACGCAGACGACCTATAGGCTGATCGCATCCCAGTTCAATTTCAATGCCGACGGGACGCTTTCCGCGGCAACGGCGCAAACGGCCGGGCAGAAGGAGGCCATGATTTCGCGATATGACAGCATGGTTCCAAATCTGCTGACACCGGAGGCGGCCACCAGCAACGACGATTATTATCGCCAGGCAATCACGAAGGTGACGTCGCTCAACGATATCACCGGAGACAACAGGCTGTTCTCCTATGTAAAGGTGGCATTCGGGCTTGAAACAAAGCTCACCCCGGTCCAGTTCAATCTTGCCTTCACCAATCCCGGCTATGCTGCCTTGACAGGGATGGCGGATATGGTCTCCCATTTCAATTTCGCATCCGACGGAACATTGCCGGCCGGCCAACCCGCGCAGCCGGCTCAGGCCATCGACGATATTTCCACGAAGTATCTGACCCGGGCCAAGGACGCCAAACAGGCTCTGTTCGGCGATGCCGAGAAGCACTACAAGACCGCGGTCGGCAAGATAAAGACGATCGAGGATTTCTTTGCCGCCAACGACACAAAGAGCAAGAACCTTCCGACCGTGGAGGAGATGGCGCTTCGTGCCTTCGGGATCGAGAAGAACGAGGTTTCCAGGGATCAACTACGCAAGATTCTCGAAAGCGATCCCTATGACAGCAAGAGCTATGTCGGATCCTTAAAGGACGAGCGCTTCATCGAGCTTGCCAAAGCATTCAATTTCGACAGCAAGGGCCACCTCCACGAGCCCGTTACGGCGCTGTCGCAGACCTCGATCAACAGCTTCATCTCCGCCTACTCGAAGTCGAAGACCTTCGGCTTGACGGGTGACATGCGCAATAAGGCGGTCAAGGATGCGAAAGATGCGGCTACCGAATTCAGCAAGTCGATCGCCAAGGTCAAAACGGTCGACGAGCTCCTGGCAGACAAGAAGCTGACGGATTTCATTCTCGTTGCAAACAATATCGACCCGAAGACGATCGACAAGAACACCTTGAAGAAAGCCTTCACGGCCGATCCAGAGGATGCCAAGGGCTTTTTGAACACGACGGCAGGCGAGAAGTTCAAGGCGATGGTGAACGTCTTCAACTTCGATACCAAGGGAAATCTGACCACAGCCAAGATCGAAGCGGGTCAGAATAAAGGTGCGCGTCTTGCCACCAATGACCTCTATCTTCATCAGACCTTGGAAACGCAGCAGGGCGCTTCCAATGACGGTGTTCGCCTTGCGCTCTATTTTCAGCGGAAGGCGCCGCAGGTCAATTCCGTCTATGACATCATGTCGGATCCGGCACTCTACAACGTTATCAAGACGACCTATTCGCTGCCCGCATCCATGTCCAACATGGACGTGACCCGCCAGGCGAAGATGCTGGAAAAACTCTTTCCCATCAAGGATCTGCATGACGCCAGCAAGGTGAACCACCTGCTGAAGCGCTTTTCCGCCGTTTATGATGCGGCAAACGGCGCGGGCACGAGCTCGCCGGCATCGGCTATTCTGACCCGCGGCACCGGCATCGGCATGAGCGCCGATCTCATGCTGTCGATTGCCCAGCTCAAGTCGCGTTGACGCACCTCATATTCGCGGCGGCGCTTCGCGTCTTGCACGGATGCGAACCTTCTGAACGTTCGCAGCTGATTCATCCCGCTCTCGACCTGCTGGGTCGCATAGGCTTCAGGATGCGGCTTCAAGGGCGGCGGCGAGATCGGCGATCAGATCATCGGGATGCTCGATCCCGATCGACAGGCGGATTGTCGATTCCAGCACGCCGATACGGTGGCGCACATCCACGGGAACGCCGGAATGTGTGGTTGTTGCCGGATGAGAGGCCAGCGATTCCGTACCGCCGAGGCTGACGGCGAGCTTGAAGATCTGCAGCGCATTCAGGAACTTGAACGATGCCGGCTGGCCGCCCTTGATATCGAAGGAGAAGGTGGAGCCCGCGCCGCTGCACTGGGCGGCGAAGGTGCGGCCGGTCGCCGAAGAAGGGTCTGCATAGGACAGGTAATGGATCTGCTCGACCTTCGGATGATCCCGCAGGAAATCGGCCACGGCCCGGGCGTTGCTGTTTGCCCGCTCCATGCGAATCTGCAGCGTTTCCAGCGAACGGCCGAGCATCCAGCAGGAATGCGGATCGAGCTGGGTGCCGATCGCTCCGCGCAGCGCCTTCACCTGCTTGATGACGGTCTTGGAGCCGAGAGCCGCACCCGCGATCAGATCGGAATGGCCGCCGACATATTTGGTCAGCGAATAGAGTGAGATATCGGCCCCATGCTCGATCGGCCGCTGAAAGACCGGACCGAGCAGCGTGTTGTCGCAGGCGACGATCGGAGTGTGTCCCTGCTTCTTGCCGATTTCATCGGCAACGCGGCGGATCATGGCGATGTCGACCAGGCTGTTCGTCGGGTTGGCCGGCGTTTCCACGAGAATGATGGAGACTCGGCCTTTGGCCATGGCCTCGTCGGCGGCTGCCTCCACCGAGTCTTCATTGACCCCGTCGGCGAAGCCCACGGCCGAGACGCCGAGATTGAGGAATGTCTTGGCGACGAGCGTTTCCGTGCCGCCATAAAGCGGCTGGGAATGCAGGATCGCATCGCCCGGGCGGACGAAAGTGAGAAGGGTGGTCGCGATCGCCGACATGCCGGAGGAAAAAAGTGCACCACTTTCGGTTCGCTCATAGACGGCCAGGCGATCCTCGACGATTTCGCTATTGGGATGGTTGAAGCGCGAATAGACGAGGCCGACGCCTGTGCCTGTAGGTGGATCGGTGCGGCCGGATATGTAATTGAAGAAATCGCGCCCGTCTTCGGCCGATTTGAAGACGAAGGTGGAGGTCAGGAAAACAGGCGGCTTGACCGCGCCCTCGGAAAGTTCCGGGTCGTAGCCGTAATTCAGCATCTGGGTTTCGGGATGGAGGGGGTGGTTGCCGATATGCGTTTTCGACGGATGCGGCGCAGTCATGACGATCTCCTCAGCCGATGACACGAATTTCAGATTCGCATCATATCATCAGTTGCGGTGCCGCTCGCTATAGTCTTTGGCGGATGTCGGGCTCGCTGAGGCGAGCCCGTCTAGTCGATATCGTCAGTAGATTTCCGGCACGTACATTTCCGGCGGCACCGGTGTGCGATGATAGTCGGCGTTGCGCATGCGCTCCGGCAGGATGATTTCCGACTTCGGAACTGCCTCGTAAGGGATCTGCGTCAGCAGATGCGCGATGCAGTTGAGGCGTGCCCTCTTCTTGTCGACGGCATGGACGACCCACCACGGCGCTTCCGGAATATGGGTGCGCTCGAGCATCTCTTCCTTGGCCTTGGTATATTCCTCCCAGTGCACGCGGCTCTGCAGGTCCATCGGCGAAAGCTTCCACTGCTTCAGCGGGTCCTGAATGCGCATGTTGAAACGGAATTCCTGTTCCTCGTCGGTGATCGAGAACCAGTATTTGAGGAGAATGATGCCGGAGCGAACCAGCATGCGCTCGAAATCCGGCACCGAACGGAAGAACTCTTCCAGCTCCTCCGGCGAGCAGAAGCCCATGACGCGCTCGACGCCGGCGCGGTTATACCAGCTGCGGTCGAACAGCACCATTTCGCCTGCCGTCGGCAGATGGGCGGCGTAGCGCTGAAAATACCACTGGTGCTTCTCGCGCTCGGTCGGTGCCGGCAGCGCGACGACGCGGCAGATGCGCGGATTGAGACGCTGGGTGACGCGCTTGATGGCGCCGCCCTTGCCGGCGGAATCGCGGCCTTCGAACAGCACGACGACCTTGAGCTTCTTGTACTGCACCCAGTCCTGCAGGCGTACGAGTTCATGCTGAAGACGGAAGAGTTCGCGGAAATAGACCCTGCGGTCGAGCGTCGCTTCGCCTTCGCTGATCAGACCTTCGGCAACCAGCTCGTCTAGACGGTCCTCTTCAAGCTGCATCTCCAGCTCTTCGTCGAAGCTGTCGACGATCTCATCCTTGATGCGGCTGAGCGGGTCCTGGTTTTCTTCGGTCATTATGCGCCTCCTGCTCTGTTCTCATGTTGATGCTGCCGCGGTGTGGCCGCAGAAAGCCGGCGCGCCGCTCAAGCATGTGCCGGCTATGGCTTTGGTATTATTCGGCGGTCCAGCCGCCATCGACGGAAAGCGTCGTGCCGGTAATCTGCTTGGCGGCGTCGCCGCACAGGAAGACGGCGATGGCTGCGACTTCATCGACGGTCACGAATTCCTTCGTCGGCTGGGCGGCCAGCAGCACATCGTGCTTGACTTGCTCTTCCGTCATATTGCGGGCCTTCATGGTCTCGGGGATCTGCTTTTCGACAAGCGGCGTCCAGACGTAGCCGGGCGCGATGGAATTGACGGTCACGCCATCGCGGGCAGCTTCGAGAGCGATGGTCTTGGTAAGACCGGTAATGCCGTGCTTGGCCGAGACATAGGCCGACTTGAACGGCGAAGCGACCAGTGCGTGCGCCGAGGACGTGTTGATGATCCGGCCCCATTTGCGGGCCTTCATGCCGGGGATCGCGGCTTTGATGGCGTAGAAGGCAGCAAGCAGGTTGATGCGGATGATCGCCTCCCATTTGTCATCGGGGAATTCCTCGATCGGCGCCACGAACTGGATGCCGGCATTGTTGACGAGAATATCGAGGCTGCCGAAGGCTTCCTCGGCTTCACGCACCATGGCCGTAACTTCCTCGCCATTCATCATGTTGGCGCCGGAATAGCGGCACTTCACGCCGAAATCGGCCTCGATGGCGGCACGCTCCTTTTCGATCGCATCTGCATCGCCGAGGCCGTTGATCGTGACGTTCGCGCCTTCGGCGGCAAAGGCGCGAGCAATCGCAAGCCCGATACCGCTCGTCGAACCGGTGACCAGCGCATTCTTCGAAGTCAACGAACCCATGATGCAACTCCCGCAATCTCTGTGACGTGGTTGAGCAAATGGAAAATGCCCAAGATGGGCGCACACTGCCAGCCTCGTATGTCGCTTTGATAACAGTGCGGTGTCGCCTTTCGCCGCAACCCTTCTGCACCTGACACTTCACTGTCATGCAACCGTGCAAGTTTTCGCTCCGATGCCCGGCGATTTCCTCCAACGACGGAATATACGATGAAGGTCGAAGACATTCTCAAGCATGCATATGCGATGCCGCTGACCAGTCCTTCCTATCCTCCGGGACCCTATCGGTTCTTCGATCGCGAATATATCATCATTACCTACCGCACGACGCGCGAAGCCCTTGAGGCGGTCGTGCCGGCCCCGCTCGAAATCGACGAGCCGCTGGTGAAATACGAATTCATCCGCATGCCCGATTCCACCGGCTTCGGCGATTATACCGAGACCGGACAGGTCATCCCGGTTACCTATCGCGGACAAAAGGGCGGCTATGTCCACTCCATGTATCTCGACGACGATGCGCCGATCACCGGCGGCCGCGAGATTTGGGGCTTTCCGAAGAAACTTGCCAATCCGAAGATCGTCAACGAGGGCGAGGTCATCGTCGGCACGCTGCATTACGGCAGCGTCCTCTGCGCCACGGGCACTATGGGATACAAGCACAGGCCGGTCGACCAGGGACCTCTTCTGGCCGCTCTTTCGGAGCCCAATTTCCTGATCAAGATCATACCGCATGTCGATGCCACCCCGCGTATTTGCGAGCTGGTGCGCTATTACCTGACCGATATCACCATCAAGGAAGCCTGGACCTCGCCTGCGGCCCTTGATCTTCGTCCGCATGTCATGGCCGATGTCGCGCGGCTGCCCGTTCTCGAAGTGGTTTCCGCCGTTCATTTCACTGCCGATCTGACGCTCGGCCTCGGCGAAGTCGTTCACGATTATCTTGCCGAGCGCAGATAACCGAAACCTTATTTCATTTCATGCTGGAGACGGATCGTGCTCGAACGAAACACCAAGGCCGCGGCCCCGACTATCCCTGAAATTGCCGCTCAATATGATCGTGTCGCCCTGGTATTCCAGGGCGGCGGTGCGCTCGGCGCCTATCAGGCCGGTGTCTACGAGGCGCTTGCCGAAGCGGGATGTGAGCCGACCTGGCTTTCGGGCGTCTCGATCGGCGCGGTCAATGCCGCCATCATCGCCGGCAACGAGCCCGGACGGCGGCTGCAGCGCCTCGAGCAATTCTGGCAGATCATTTCCGGCCGCAAGATCTGGGCCTTTACACCGGAAGGCGACGTCTTCCGCGATATCCGCAACCGTACCAGCTCCTGGATGACCATGACGATGGGCCAGCCCGGCTTTTTCAAGCCGCGCTTTCCCAATCCCTGGTTCGAGCTGCCGGGTGCCGAAGGGGCGACCAGCTTCTACGATTCCTCGGAGCTGAAGAAGACGCTGGAGATGCTGATCGATTTCGACGTGCTGAATGACGGCAAAAAGCGTTTCAGCGTCGGCGCCGTCAACGTCCGTACCGGCAACTTCGTCTATTTCGACACCGACAATATCCGCATCGGCCCCGAGCATATCATGGCAAGCGGTGCGTTGCCGCCTGCCTTGCCGTCCATCCGTATTGAAGGCGAATATTATTGGGACGGCGGCATCGTCTCCAACACGCCGCTGCAATATCTGCTCGATCAGGAAGAGGACCGCAGCTCGCTGGTGTTTCAAGTGGATCTCTTCAGCGCGCGCGGCGTCCTGCCGCGCAGCATGCCGGATGTGCTGTCGCGCCACAAGGACATCATGTATTCGAGCCGCACGCGGCAGAACACCGACAATTTCAAGCGTATCCACGGGCTGAAGATGAAGCTTCTGAGCGCGCTGAAGCGTGTTCCGAAGGATCAGCTGACGCCGGAAGAGGAAGAGCTGATCGCCGACTATTCCGATGCCGGCGTCGTCAACATCGTCCATCTGATCTATCAGCACAAGAACTACGAAGGCCACGCCAAGGACTACGAGTTTTCCGGCACCTCGATGCGCGAGCATTGGGACATGGGGTTGGAGGATACCAAGCGAACGCTGCGCCACTCCGAATGGCTGCTGCCGCCCTTCAGCGATGAAGCAGTGGCCATCCACGATCTCCACCGAGAAGATCCGGTCTGAACCTGGATGGCATCAGCTCTGCTTGAGTCGGTGCCGATGGGCTGCCTGCTTGGCGCGATTGCCGCACATCGCCATGCTGCACCAACGTCTGCGGCGGCCGCGCGTGTGGTCAATGAAAAGCAAGGTACATCCGTGGCCTTCGCAGGCCTTCACATCGGAGAAGTCCTCCGTGCAGACAAAGCGCCCCAGCGCTTCGCCGATGGGCAATAGCAGTGCTTCCGGCGAGCGCCATTTCCGCATGGGCTGAAAGCTGAATTTGCCGCTTTCGCCCGGCTTATCTACGACGATCCGGCTAAAAACTTCATCGCGTTCCAGCAGGCGGTTCAGCGGTTCCAGATCGCTCAAGGCCTCTGCCGTCAGCGGCTGTCCCTTGTGGGCAAATACGAAGGTTCTGAACCATTCGCGCAGGCTTCGTGCCTGATCGGCGACCTTGTCGAGCTCGCCAGGCAGGGCCTGCTCGCGAATGGCTGCGAGCGTCTCCGGCGGTACCAGGCGCGCCTGTTCCAGCCAGGCAAGCAGACCCTCTCCATCGTCGACCCAGTCGATCGGCACATCCGCAGGCGTTGCAACCGAATTAAGGAAATCCAGGCCCAGCGTGTCGCCGACAAAGATAGCGGGCGAATGATTGTCCATCGACTACTCCTGTTCCGGCCGTCAGGGTTACCGAAAGGCCGCTCGAAAACATAGCGTCTACGTAACCTGCCAAAAGGCTCTTGACAAGTTATGTATATCGAGCGTAACCCTATTGAAGCAATTTAAAAGGTTACTAGCTTCGAGCCGCAGGGAGAAAGCTGATGTCGTCGCAAAATGCAGATATTGTTCTTGTCCATGGCGCCTGGGCGGATGGCTCCGGCTGGGCAAAAGTAATTGCGCCGCTTGCGGCTGATGGCTTTTCAGTGACGGCCGCACCACTGCCGTTGACGTCATTTGCCGATGATGTCGCCGCGCTCGAGCGAGCCCTGGAACGGACGATGGGACCGGTGATCCTGGTTGGCCACGCCTATGCCGGCGCGGTGATTGCCGCTGTCTCCGGCGAAAAGGTTAAGGCTGTTGTCTATGTCGCAGCGCTTGCGCCGGGTGAAGGCGAGACGGTTGCCGATGTCTTCTATCGGGGCGCGCCGCATCCGCGGGCGCCGAAGCTGGCGCCCGACAGCCACGGGTTGATCTACCTCCCGCAGGATGCGTTTGCCACGGCCTTTGCCCAGAACGCGAAGGCCGATGAACTGGCAGTCTTGGTGGCCGCGCAGCGGCCGATCTCGCCAGCATGCATCACCGTCCCCGTCGGCCGCCCGCTTTGGACGGATCGTCCCACCTGGTTCCTGATCGCCGAGGAAGACCGGATGATCGGGGTCGAAAACCAGCGGTTCATGGCGGCACGCATGAGGGCGCAGCAGCGCTCGGTCCTGGCCGATCATATGCCGATGGTTACGGCGCCGGCCGCCATCATCGCCATCATCCGGGATGCCGCCTCTGCCATCAGCATTCCAGATAAGTAACCTAATAAGATCGATTATGAAGGTTATGAAAGGACTTATCATGACTCATATCAGCTATCGCACCGTCAATGTCGACGGCGTCAAAGTCTTCTATCGCGAGGCGGGCTCTCCGGGCGCGGCCAAACTGCTGCTGCTGCACGGCTTCCCAACTTCCAGCCACATGTTCCGCGATCTCATCCCGCCGCTCGCCGATCGCTACCACATCATCGCGCCGGATCTTCCGGGCTTCGGGCAATCCGATGCGCCGAAGGGCCGCAACACGTTCGATAGCATCGCCGAGACGATCGACCGCTTCACGGAAGTCGTCGGTTTCGATCGCTATGCCATATATGTCTTCGACTATGGTGCGCCGACCGGTTTCCGGCTGGCCGTGAAACACCCGGAGCGGATCACGGCGATCATCTCCCAGAATGGCAATGCCTATGAGGAGGGTTTGAGCGAAGGCTGGAATCCGATCCAAGCCTATTGGCGTGACGCCTCCGAGGAAAACCGCAATGCTCTGAAGGCATTCCTGCAGCCGGATGCGACGGCGTGGCAGTACACGCATGGTGTCCCAGACGCCTCGAAGGTCTCTCCGGACGGCTATTCGCTCGACAGTTTTTATCTGGCGCGCCTTGGTGCGGAGAAAGTGCAGCTCGATCTCTTCGGTGACTATAAGAGCAATGTGGCGCTTTATCCCACATTCCAGGCCTATTTCAGAACCCACAAGCCGCGGTTGCTGGCGATTTGGGGCAAGCACGATCCCTTTTTCCTGCCGCCGGGCGCTGAGGCCTATCGCCGTGACATTCCCGAGGCGATCGTCAAAATGCTCGACACCGGCCATTTCGCTCTGGAGACCCATGCGGCCGAGATCGCTGCTGAAATCCGCACTTTCCTCGGTTGATATCGAGCCGAACCGCGCCTGCGATCGCCGGCGCGGTCTGTCGGCAGTCTCGGACTGATCCCTGAAGGCATCTTTAGACCATATCAGCGGGCCTTGTAGCTGACCGAGATCCTGGCGTTTGCCAGCGCGGATTGTGCCAATTGCGCGCTATCGAAGTCGGGTGCGCTGATCTTCAGCGGCTGATCGAGGGCAAGATCGAGCGTGAAGAAACCGGTCGGATGCGGCAGATCCTTCACGAAGCGGAGCAGGGCTTCCTTCGATTCAGCATCAATCCGGCCTTCGGGCAGCGCCTGCAGCGCTGCGACAGTCGAATCGCGCAATTGGTTGATTCCCTGGGCGGGATCGTCGGAGCCAGCCATCTGCTGGAGGAATGCCGCGAGCGACGGTACGGCCATGCCCTCGAACAGTCCCTGATTGTCGAGCCGGAAGCGCAAATGGGTAAGGCCAACCGATCCATCCTGCATTAAAGCCGGCATACCGGCATCTTTCGGCAGGCTCAACTCGGCCGAAAGCGAGGCCTTGCCGAGGCGCAGATTGGTAAGCTCCAGCTCCTGAATGTCCAGATAGCCGTCCTTGGGATCGAAACGGAAGGAGCCCGACATGTCCATCGGCCACTGCTGGACCGTCGTGATGTAATTCGCCATGGCATTGTCTAGCATCGGCGTGAAACGCACGCCCTCGACCGAGAACAGTCCCCAGGTCGGCAAGTGTTCGGGCTTGCTGGCGATGGCCTTGAGGAAATCGGTTAGCCCATCTCCCTTGAATTCCGCATGCTCGAAGGTCCATCCCATTCTGCTGCCGGATTTGAAAATTCCGTTCGCAACGGCACAGCCGTCATGCAGGTCGGAGATAGCGAAGCCGTCCGCATGCTGGATGACGGCACTGCCCTCGATAAGGTCGGTACAGGGTGTCCCGGCGGCGGCGGAAAGAGGAGCAAGAGAGATAAATAGCGGGAGTAGAAGAGGGAAACGCATCTTTCAGGACTACCTGTTTGAGTCGATCGGCAAATGCGCGCCATGTTTGCGGCTATGCGGGCTATGTCAAGGCATGGAGCTTGCGTAATAGCCCGCCGTTAAGTCTTTCAAGGACGATAAAACTTGCTAGGTTCTGCCCCAAGATGCCCTCGCCACTGGCAGCCACTTCGACTCCGCCAACCGGAAGCGGCGCTCAAGCGGAGTTTCCCATCGATGACAGCGCATGCGATGGTCCGATCGGTTGAAGCCGGCAGGTCCCGCCGCCTCCGTTGCGGCATTGTCGAGAAGACGCGCATCGCTATGAAACGCTCTGCGCTCTCGTCTGGCTGCCATTGCCCGTCAAATGGATGGCGACGACAGCGCCGCCTTCCGGCCGGTTTGCAAATTCCAGGCGTCCGCCATGGGCAGCCGCTATCGCCTGCACCACGGCCAATCCCAGCCCCGTGCCGCCCGTCGCGCGCGAGCGCGACGGGTCGCCGCGCCAGAAGGGGTTGACGGCAACCGCGTCCATGTCCTGCGGAAAGCCTGGACCGCGGTCGAGGATGCGGATGACGACGCTTTCATCCGCCGACTGCTCCGTCTCGCATCGCAGCCAGCCGCCACCTGCAGCATAGCGGCAGGCATTTTCAAGCAGCGCCAGCACGGCCTGTCTTACGCGAGGAGAATCGGCCGAGATCCAGGCGGGCCGCAGGTTCGTTTCAACCTGCAGGCTGCTTGCATCCAGCATGGGTTTTGCCGAAGCGATGACGGTCCCGACCAATAGCGATGCGTCTATGCGCTGTCGCTCCATGACGAGTTTCTGGCCGATGGCCAGAGATAGAGTGCGCAGGTCTTCGACGACCCGTCCCAGGCCTTCGACTTGCAGGAGAAGATCGGAGATGATTTTCCGGTCCATCGGAAAAACGCCGTCGAGCATGCTCTGCAACGATCCCTGCAGGATGGTCAGCGGCGTACGCAGCTCGTGCGCGACCGCCATGTTGTTGAAGCGCAGCCTCGCTTCCATGGTCTCAAGGCTGGTCGCAAGGGCATTGAAGGTTTCCATCAGGCTCGCGACTTCGCGGGTGCTGCGGTGGGACGCGCCAACACGAACGGAAAAATCCCCCGACTTCAATCCATCGGCTGCGGCGGTGAGCTCCTCAAGAGGGCGCGCGAGCCGGCGCGCCAGATAGACCCCGATCAAGGCGCAGAGGCCGGCTGAAAGCAGGCCGCATATCAGAACGGAAAGCTGTATCTTGAAATCGGTCGGCTCGGTCAGCAGGTTGAGGTGCTCGAACAGGAGTCTAAGGGAATCGCCGTCCGGAACCTTGTTCTCGCTCAGCATCTTGTAGGCGGCCGCCGCCCTGGGCGGCAGGGTATGGGTGATGCCCTCTTCCAGATAGGAGGCGTACCACGTGACCCCCATATATGTCAGGCCGACGCTGAGAAGCAGCATAATGGCGGTCGCGATGGCCGTGAGTGTGGCCAGCGGCAGGCAAGGGGCTCTTGGTATCTTCATCTTGGGTCCGAAAAACGATAGCCGATGCCGCGCACCGCCGGGAAAAAGCCGGCCTGTCCAATCTCCTCCAGCTTGCGCCGCAGATTGGAAATGTGCGTATCGACGGTGCGTACCAGAGCGTCGCTTTCCGGCAGGCACGCATCGAGAATGTCAGCCCGCGAAAAGGCCTGGGTGGGATGGCGGATCATGTAGGCTAGAATCCGGAATTCGCTGAGCGTCAGCGGTAATGCGATCCGGCGCTCGTCGCTGCTGACGAAGACGGTGTAGCTGTTGAAATCGACCTCAAGCGTGCCGAAGCGCCGGATCGTTTCGGCGCGATCGCCCTGCGTCCGGCGCAGGACCGCCCTCACACGCGCGACGACTTCCTGCGGGTTGAACGGCTTGACGACGTAATCGTCGGCGCCGAGCCGCAGGCCGCTTAGACGGTCTATGTCGTCGGCGACCGCCGTGACCATGATGACCGGCGTCGAGCCGGCCTGGCGGAGCCGACCAAGTACCCCGAAACCGTCCAGTTTCGGCAGGCGCACGTCGAGGAGCACGATATCGGGCTTTAGAAGCGCGTGGTGCTGGAGCGCTGTTTCGCCGTCGCCGGCGCGGACGGTGCGAAAGCCGTCTCGCGTCAGATAGCCCTCCAATATC